>NZ_JBHYZV010000029.1:0-41135 GCF_042753905.1 Streptomyces sp. NPDC059248
CGCCCACCGCTTGGGGGCGGCGGGGCACGGCCCCGGCCGGCGCCGGGCGGGTCGGCCCGCCGGGGCGCCCCGCGCGGGACCTCCCGCGCCTACTTCTTGCTCTTGCCGCCACCGTTGTCGTCGCTGGAGAGGACGGCGATGAAGGCCTCCTGCGGCACCTCGACGCTGCCGACCATCTTCATCCGCTTCTTGCCTTCCTTCTGCTTCTCCAGCAGCTTCCGCTTACGGGAGATGTCACCGCCGTAGCACTTGGCGAGAACGTCCTTGCGGATGGCGCGGATGGTCTCGCGGGCGATCACCCGGGAGCCGATGGCGGCCTGGACCGGCACCTCGAAGGCCTGCCGCGGGATGAGCTCCTTCAGCTTGGCGACCAGCCGGACTCCGTAGGCGTACGCCTGGTCGCGGTGGGTGACCGCGGAGAAGGCGTCCACCTTGTCGCCGTGGAGGAGGATGTCCACCTTGACCAGCTGGGCCGACTGCTCGCCGGTGGGCTCGTAGTCCAGGGACGCGTAACCGCGGGTCTTGGACTTCAGCTGGTCGAAGAAGTCGAAGACGATCTCCGCGAGGGGCAGGGTGTAGCGGATCTCCACCCGGTCCTCGGAGAGGTAGTCCATGCCGAGCAGCGTGCCGCGACGGGCCTGGCACAGCTCCATGATCGAGCCGATGAACTCGCTCGGCGCCAGGATCGTGGCGCGTACGACCGGCTCGTAGACCTCGTCGATCTTGCCTTCGGGGAACTCGCTCGGGTTGGTCACCGTGTGCTCGGTGCCGTCCTCCATGATCACCCGGTAGACCACGTTCGGCGCGGTCGCGATCAGATCGAGGCCGAACTCGCGTTCGAGGCGCTCGCGGATCACATCGAGGTGCAGCAGGCCGAGGAAGCCCACCCGGAAGCCGAAGCCGAGGGCCGCGGAGGTCTCCGGCTCGTACACCAGGGCGGCGTCGTTGAGCTGGAGTTTGTCGAGGGATTCGCGCAGCTCGGGGTAGTCGGAGCCGTCCAGCGGATAGAGGCCCGAGAACACCATCGGCTTGGGTTCCTTGTACCCGCCGAGGGCCTCCGTCGCGCCCTTGGACTGCTGGGTGATGGTGTCGCCGACCTTGGACTGGCGGACGTCCTTCACACCGGTGATCAGATAGCCCACCTCGCCGACGCCCAGGCCGTCGGCCGCGAGCATCTCGGGCGAGTTGGTGCCGATCTCCAGCAGTTCGTGGGTGGCGCCGGTGGACATCATCCGGATCCGCTCGCGCTTGCCGAGCTGGCCGTCGATGACCCGGACGTAGGTCACGACACCGCGGTAGGAGTCGTAGACCGAGTCGAAGATCATCGCGCGGGCCGGGGCGTCCGCGACACCGACCGGGGCGGGGACCTCGCGCACCACGCGGTCCAGCAGCGCCTCGACGCCGAGACCGGTCTTGGCGGAGACCTTCAGGACGTCGTCGGGGTCGCAGCCGACGAGGTTCGCCAGCTCCTCGGCGAATTTCTCGGGCTGGGCGGCCGGCAGGTCGATCTTGTTGAGCACGGGAACGATGGTGAGGTCGTTCTCCATCGCCAGATAGAGATTGGCGAGGGTCTGCGCCTCGATCCCCTGGGCCGCGTCGACGAGCAGGACCGTGCCCTCGCAGGCCGCGAGGGAGCGGGAGACCTCATAGGTGAAGTCCACGTGACCCGGCGTGTCGATCATGTTCAGGATATGAGTCCGGCCCTGGCCGGGGCCGTCGGTCGGCGCCCAGGGCAGCCGGACGGCCTGAGACTTGATCGTGATGCCGCGCTCGCGCTCGATGTCCATCCGGTCGAGGTACTGGGCGCGCATCTGGCGCTGTTCGACCACCCCGGTGAGCTGGAGCATCCGGTCGGCAAGGGTCGACTTGCCGTGGTCGATGTGGGCGATGATGCAGAAATTGCGGATCAGCGCCGGGTCGGTACGGCTCGGCTCTGGCACGTTGGGAGGAGTCGCGGGCACGCAGGGTCCTGATTCTTGCGACGCGCCGGCGGCACCGGGCGTCGCGTCTGAGAGGCGATGTCGGATCGATACGTAGCCTCCATCGTCCCACGCGTACGGGACTGCGACCGGTTTGGGCCGTCCGGAGCCCGGCTGGTACCGTGGCTGGCTGTGTGTCTTCGCGTCCTCCCCGGTGGGAGGATCACGCGGGAGACCACGACCATCACAGATCATCGAACCTGAGAAGGCTCTTTCGTGGCGAACATCAAGTCCCAGATCAAGCGGAACAAGACGAACGAGAAGGCGCGCCTGCGCAACAAGGCCGTCAAGTCGTCCCTCAAGACCGCGATCCGCAAGGCCCGCGAGGCCGTCGCCGCCGGTGACGTCGAGAAGGCCGCCGCGGCGACCCGCGAGGCGGCCCGCAAGCTCGACAAGGCCGTCTCCAAGGGCGTCATCCACAAGAACGCCGCCGCCAACAAGAAGTCGGCGCTCGCGTCCAAGGCCAACGCGCTCCAGGGCTGATCACCCGGTACCGCGATCCGGTGACCCCCACCACGGCGACGAGGCGGGGTACCGGACGAGGTGATCGCCGGGGGTGACGAGCGGGCCCTCTCTCATCCGCTCCTCCCCGGCAGCACCGGACGCGCACTTGGTCCTGCGTTCGCCACGCGGGTGCGCGTCCACCGGCAGAACCTTCCGAAGGCCCCGGCCCTCCCGGCCGGGGCCTTCGGCATGCCCGGGAGCAGGCCGGGAACAGGCTTGGTCCGGTCTGGGCTGGTCTGGGCTCGTGGATTCAGGCCCTCGGGCCTGTCGCGTCCCGGGTCAGCGGGGGACGCCGCGGCCCGAGCGGGCCGCGCGGGCGATGGTGACGACGGCCTTCTCCAGGGCGTACTCCGGGTCGTCCCCGCCGCCCTTCACCCCCGCGTCCGCCTCCGCGACGGCACGCAGCGCGACCGCCACCCCGTCCGGGGTCCAGCCGCGCATCTGCTGCCGTACCCGGTCGATCTTCCACGGGGGCATGCCCAGCTCACGGGCGAGATCGGCGGGACGGCCGCCGCGCGCCGACGACAGCTTGCCGATCGCCCGGACGCCCTGCGCCAGCGCGCTGGTGATCAGCACCGGGGCGACCCCGGTGGAGAGCGACCAGCGCAGCGCCTCCAGCGCCTCCGCGGCCCGGCCCTCGACCGCGCGGTCGGCGACGGTGAAGCTGGACGCCTCCGCCCGGCCCGTGTAATAGCGCCCGACCACGGCCTCGTCGATGGTGCCTTCGACATCGGCGGTGAGCTGGGACACGGCGCTCGCCAGCTCCCGCAGATCGCTGCCGATGGAGTCGACGAGCGCCTGGCAGGCCTCGGGCGTCGCCGATCTGCCGAGCGCCCGGAACTCCGAGCGGACGAACGTCAGCCGCTCCGCGGGCTTGGTGGTCTTGGGACAGGCGATCTCCCGCGCCCCGGCCTTGCGGGCCGCGTCCAGCAGCGCCTTGCCCTTCGCCCCGCCCGGATGGACCAGGACCAGGGCGATCTCCTCGACGGGCGCCGTCAGATACGCCTTGACGTCCTTGACCGTGTCGGCCGACAGGTCCTGGGCGTTCCGTACGATCACCACCTTCCGCTCGGAGAAGAGCGAAGGGCTCGTCAGCTCGGCCAGGGTGCCGGGCTGGAGCTGGTCGGCGGTGAGGTCACGGACGTCCGTATCGGCGTCGGCGGCCCGGGCCGCCGCCACCACACGCGCCACCGCGCGGTCGAGCAGGAGGTCCTCCTGCCCCACGGCGAGGGTGACGGGGGCGAGCGGGTCGTCTGTCGCGTTCTTCCTGGTGGCCATCGTGGTCCAGCATCCCACGGCCCACCGACACCGCGGTCCCGCGCGGTGGGCCCGTACCGGACAATGACCGGGTGAGTGAAGGACGACATGTACTGGTGCTGCCGGACCGCGACGCCGCCGAGGAGGTGGCGCGGGAACTCGCCGACCGCTTCGGTGTGACCGACGAACCCCAGCTGGTGCGGGACGCGCTGGCGGGCGAGGACGACGCGGAGGACGCCCAGTGGCTAGTCGTGGTGGAGGACCCGGCGGCCCGGCTCGACCCGGTCGTCCTGGACGGCTTCGCCGCCGAGTACGAGGGCTGGCTGGAGACGCCGCGCTGACCGGGGCGCCTGGGGCGCCTCCGCGCCGCCCGGCGCGGGTGGTGCCGGGACGTCACCGTCCGGTGCCGGGCCCCGTCGGCCGGCCTCAGCCGTCCCGGCCCTCGCGGGGATCGGGCGGCAGCCGGTCCAGCCGGATCCCGAAGTGGTCGCGGTAGGCGCGGAGCACGGCCTCGTCGTCCCGGAGGGTTTCCTCGTGCCGCTCACCGTCCCGCGTGGTGGCCAGCCGACGACCGCTGAGGGTGATCCGGCCGTCGTCGGTGAGCCGGGAGCAGATGAGCGACCGGGTGAAGTGCGACGCGGGTGAGGTGCTGTGCCACCAGGCGCCGACCCGGAAGTCGGCCGGCTCGCGCGGCCGAGTCTCCACCAGGTACTGCGGCTTGCCGTCGCGCAGGACCACCAGATCGCCGTCGTGGAGGTGGTCGGGACGGTGACGGCGCGAAGCGGCACCCTGCCCGGCGGTCCCGCCGTAGCCGTCGGACGCCGGGACCACCCGGAACGTACCGGCCGGATCCGGCTGGTCCTCCCGCACGTCGTAGGCGAGGGGGTAGTGGGAGTGGTCGCCGAAGCCGACGTCCGCGAGCCGGCGCCCCGCGCCGTCCTCGGTCTCCACCAGGAGGACCAGATGGTCGTACGGGATCCCGGGCTTCCCGTCGTCGCCGAAGACCCGGGCCTGGAGATGGGTGACGCCGAACCCGAGCTCGCGCAGCAGGACGGCGAAGGCCCCGTTGAGTTCGTAGCAGATGCCGCCACGGCCACCGGCCACGATCTTGTCCAGCAGATGCTTCTCCTCCAGCACGATCTCCTCACGGAGATGGACGGAGAGATTCTCGAACGGCACGCTCCGCAGATGGCGCAGCTGAAGGTCGCGCAGGGCCGCGGCGTTCGCGTGGTCGGGTCTGAGGGCTCCGATTCGGCGGAGATAGGCATCCATGATCCCAGTGTGTCGCTCCACCCCTTGGTCCGGCAGGGGCGTCGCACCGACTTGGTCCCAAGTACCGAGCCCCGGGGGCCATCGGCCCCAGTGACGGCTCGGGCTCCGGTCCGAGATCCGGGACGAGATCCGGGACGAGACGTCCGCGACTTCCGGTCCGTGCCCTCGGCGATCCGGGCCTTCGGGATACCCGGGGGCACGCGGCCGTGGCACCGGACGGGCCCTTCGCCGGCGCCCGGCGGTCCCGGCACCGCGCCGGAGCCCCGGCGGGATCGGCGCCCGCCCCGGACGGCCGCGCGCAGCCCGTCCCCGCTGCCGAGCACGGCGACCGAGCCGTCCTCGTCGGTCCGCAGCACCACGGAGCCCAGGGCCCGCAGCGCCGCGACGGTGCGCGGCGCGGGGTGCCCGTAGGTGTTGTCCCGGCCCGCGGAGATCAGGGCGAACTCGGGGCGCACCGCCCCCAGCAGCCCCGGGTCCTGATGCGCGGACCCGTGGTGGGCGACCTTGAGCACATCCACCGGGCCGAGCCCGGGCCGGGTCCGCAGCAGGGCCCGCTGGGCGGGTGGTTCGAGATCGCCGAGCAGCAGCAGGGTGGGGCCGCCGTCGATCCGGACGAGGAGCGTCACGCTGGCGTCATTGGCCTCGACTGGCGCCGGGCCCGCGCGGGGCCCGGTGTCCGGCCACAGCACTTCCCAGGTCAGCCGTCCGGTCCGGCGACGCTCCCCCGGTCCGGCCCGCAGCACCGGGACCCCGGCGGCGTCCGCCGTACGGCGGACGAACTCCGCCTGGCCGCGCGGCTCGTCCAGGGTCGTGGTCTGTACGGCTCCGACCGTCCGGCCGTCGAGCACTCCCGGCAGCCCCCGGACGTGATCGGCGTGGAAGTGGGTGAGGACGACCAGCGGCACACCGGTGACGCCCAGTTCCCGCAGACAGCGGTCGACGGGCTCCGGATCGGGTCCGGTGTCCACGACGACCGCCGTCCGGTCCCCGGCCGCCAGCACCACGGCGTCCCCCTGGCCCACGTCGCACATCACCGCGGTCCAACCGAACGGCGGCCAGCCCGACACGACCCGGGTCAGCGGGGCGGGCCGTACGACGGCGAACAGCAGCACCACGGCGCAGAACGCGGCGGCCAGGGGCCGGCGGGACAACCGGCGGGCGAGGAACACGGCGACGGCGGTGGCGGCCGCCAGCAGCAGTCCGCCGCGCCAGCCGCCCGGCCAGTCGGACTGCGCCCCGGGCAGGGCGGCACCCGCCCGGGCGACGGCCGCGATCCACCGGGCGAACCATCCGGCGACCGTGGCCGGGATCACCGCGAGGGGCGTCGACACGGTCGCCACGGCCAGCGCGGCGAACCCGAGGAGGGTGACCGGCGCGGTCGCCAGTTCGGCGGCCAGGTTGCAGGGGACGGCCACCAGGCTGACCTTCGCCGCGAAGACCGCGACCACGGGGGCCGCCACGGCCTGCGCCGCGAGGGCCACGGCGAGCGCCTCGGCGATCCGGGGCGGCACTCCGCGCCTTCTCAGCGCCACGCTCCAGCCCGGGGCGATGAGCAGCAGCGCGCCCGTCGCCAGGACGGAGAGGAGGAAGCCGTAGTTGCGGGCGAGGAGGGGGTCGTAGAGCACGAGCAGCAGGACGGCGGCGGCCAGGGCGGGCACCAGGGATCTGCGG
The DNA here is from genome assembly GCF_042753905.1 of Streptomyces sp. NPDC059248. Lineage (NCBI taxonomy): Bacteria > Bacillati > Actinomycetota > Actinomycetes > Kitasatosporales > Streptomycetaceae > Streptomyces > Streptomyces sp. NPDC059248. Next base: position 6,684 of record NZ_JBHYZV010000029.1, read on the forward strand.
CGGCCCGTTCCGATGGCGAGCAGGGCGACGGCCCCGCAGGCCGCGGCCCGCAGCACGCTCGGCTCGGGCCGGCACACCACGACGAACGCCAGGGTGAGCCCGCCCCCGGCGAGCGCCGTCGCCCGCAGCGACAGCCCGAGCCGGGGCGCGAGTCCGCCCCGTTCGGCCCGGCCCGCCCGGCCCGGCGGGCCGATCAGCAGCACCAGCACGATGGTGAGATTGCTCCCGGAGACGGCGAGGATGTGCGACAGGTCGGTCGCCGCGAAGGCGTCCCGCAGTTCGGGGGTGAGCCGGGAGGTGTCGCCCACGGTGATCCCGGGGACCAGTGCCCGGGCGTCCGCGGGCAGACCGTCGGTGGCCTCGCGCAGCCCGGCCCGCAGCCGTCCCGCGGTCCGCTGGACGAGGCTCGGCCCGCCGAGGGTCTCGGGCACCTTGTCGCCGGTCCGCAGGACTGCCGCGAACGGGTCGTCGCGGTTGGCGGGCGGTGACAGCCGTCCGGTCAGCCGGAGCCGGGTCGAGGGCAGCAGCCGCTGCCACCGAGCGAGATCGCCGGGCGTCTCTCCCGGCCGGACGATCAGCAGTACGGGAGTCCGGCCCCTGGTGACCCGGCCGCCGGGCGCGGTCACCTCGGTGACGTCGGCGCCGATCACGACCGGCCGGCCGCCGGATCCGTCACCGCGCCCGCGGGGAAGGGCCGTCCTCGGGTCCGCCGTCACGGTGGCCTCCACGGTCACGGGAGCGGACCGTTCGGCCAGCGCGGGCAGCGGACCCCGGCGCAGATCGGCCGTATGGAGCGCGGCGGCCGACGCACCGGCGGCCGCGCAAAGCAGGACCCCCGCACAGGCTGTCGCGTTGAGCCCGCGCCGACGCCCGCCCCGGCCCCGGCCCGTGCCCGTACCCGTACCTGCGGCTGCGGCTGCCTCCGGGCCCGAGGCGGTGGACAGCCCGGAAGGCCCGCCCGTACGGCCGGGCCTCCGGCGGGACGGGCACCGGGCTCCGCTGTCGGGCGCCCGGTCCCCCGGTGTCGGTCCCGCACGCGGTCCGGCAGCTCGCGTGCGGCCTACGGTGGCGCGCACCGCACCGACGGGCGCGACGGCATCGCCCGTCGGGGCGGCGCGGTCGTCCGGAGGCCGGGCGACCGCGCGCGGGTGTCCCAGGGGCTCGCTACCGGGGCGGCCACCGCCCGGGGGACCGCCATCGGTGCGGGTCCTCCGCAGGGCGACTCGTACCGACAGGCACAGGGCGCCGAGGAGGCAGAGGGCGACCGCGAACGCCGTCCAGCGGCCCGGGGTCCCGGCGGCGACGGCCGCGGCGACCCAGGCGGCCACGGCCGGGGGTACCAGGCGCAGATCGGTCGGCCCCTCCTGACGGGGCGTCGCGGCCCCCAGCCGGTGCCCGGACGCGGCATGGACGGCCCGGCGGGTCACGGCCGCACCAAGGGCCTGAGGTCGGCGAACCGGCGCTCGCCGATCCCGTCGACCTCGCGCAGTTCGTCGACGGAGCGGAAGCCGCCGCCACGGCTCCGGTACTCCATGATGTGCCGGGCCAGCACGGGGCCGACCCCGGGGAGGGTGTCCAACTCGGCGAGCGTGGCCGTATTGAGGCTGACCGGTCCCGTCCCGGCCGGCCCCGCGCCCCCGGGGTCCGCCCCCGCCGCCGGGGCGCTCACCGCCGCGGTACCCGCCGGCCCCGCGACCCCGACCAGCACCTGTTCCCCGTCCACGAGCACCCGGGCGCGGTTCAGCCCGGTCAGATCGGTGTCCTCCTTCGCGCCGCCCGCCGCGGCCAGCGCGTCGGCGACCCGTGACCCGACGGGCAGCCTGAGGATGCCCGGCCGGCGGACCTTCCCGCCCACGTCCACGACGACCCGGCCGCCCGGCGATACCTCCGGCGACGCCCCTGGCACCGGCACCGGCACCGATGCTGACGTCGGTGCGGACATCGGTGACCGCGCCTCGCGACGGACCGGTTCGGGCGGTCGGACCATCTGGGGGCGGCCCGACCAGAAATGCACACCCGCGAGGACCACCGCCGCGACCAGGACGACGGCGAGCGCGGCCAGCGTCCGCGGTTCGAGTCCGCATCGCAGCCGCACCCAGAGCGGCAGCCGTTCCCCCAGGGCGAAACCAGCCCGCCGTAACGCGTCGCCCTGTCGTGGAGCGTCGTCACGCGGCCCGGGACTCCGCCGCCCCCGGTGTCCGGACTCCTCACCGGACCCCATGACCCGACCGATCCCACCGGTCCCGCCGACCCTCGTACGCGGTGCCGCGCGCTCCCGCGCCCCCGCGTACGAGACGACGGCATCGTCCGTCGTACCGGAGGCCGTATCGGCGACCGAGCCGTAGACCGTGCCGGAGGCCGTATCGGCGACCGAGCCGGGGACCGGCTCCGCCGTCAAGGCCCGCGCCGTCACCGCCCGGTGCCTCACCCCGCCCCGGACCGAACCGCCTCTCCCGGGGCCGGAACCCGCACCCCGGCGCGCGCCTCCGTGCGGCCCGAGGGCCGTCGCCGGTCGCCGCCGGAGCCGGACCCGGCCGTCGGACGCCGGGGCCCGGCCCGGCCCACTGGTTGCGGAACGTGATCGAAGAGCCATGCCTCGACGGTAGGCACACCCCGCCGCACCCGCTCGCCCCGCTCAATTCCCGGGGAAAACCCTCCCCTTGTGGATAACTCCCTCACCCACACGAGGTAACAATCCGCGACGAACGCCCCCATCCGGACCCCGAACCCGCCCCGGCCCTCGGCCTCGATCCCGGACCCGGCCCCGATGCCCGATCACCTCGGCGAGACGACGGCCCCCAGCAGCCCCGGCCCCGTATGCGCTCCGATGACCGCGCCCACTTCACTCACATGCAGTTCCGCCAGCCCCGGCACCCGCTCCCGCAACCGGTCGGCCAGTGCCGCGGCACGCTCGGGCGCCGCGAGATGGTGGACCGCGATATCGACCTGCCCCGCCCCGGCGCACTCCACGGCCAGCTCTTCGAGCCGGGCGATCGCCTTCGACGCCGTACGCACCTTCTCCAGCATTTCGATCCGGCCGTCGGCGAGTTGGAGCAGCGGTTTCACGGCGAGCGCCGAGCCGAGCAGGGCTCTGGCCGTCCCGATCCGGCCGCCGCGCCGCAGATAGTCGAGGGTGTCGACGTAGAAGTACGCGGAGGTTCCGGCCGCCCGCTTCTCCGCGGCGGCCACCGTCTCGTCCAGCGTGCCCCCGGCCTCGGCCGTCTCCGCCGCGGCGAGGGCGCAGAACCCGAGGGCCATGGCGATGACCTCGGTGTCCACCACGCGTACCGGCACGGGCGCGTCCCTGGCGGCCAGCACCGCCGCGTCGTACGTACCGGACAGCTCGGCCGATAGATGGAGCGACACGATCCCCGAGGCCCCGGCTTCGGCGGCGGCCCGGTAGACGGCGGCGAAGGTCTCGGGACCGGGGCGGGAGGTGGTCACGGGGCGCCGCTTCTGCAGCGCCTGCGCCAGCGACCGGGCGGAGATCTCCGTGCCCTCTTCCAGCGCCCGGCCGTCCACGACGACCGTCAGCGGAACCGTCACGATGCGGTGTTGCTCCACCGCGGTCTGCGGCAGATAGGCCGTTGAATCGGTGACGATCGCGACATGGCGGGACATGACCGGGAGGTTACCGCCCGACGTGGCGCGAGGGCAGCCCGCCCCCGTGTCCCGTCCGTTCCGGCCCCGGTATCACGTCAGTTCGTGGTCTCCGGCCGGGCGGCCTTCTGCCACGGGTACTGCTCGGCCCGGGGGTCGCGCGCCGTGATCGCCCGGGGTCCCGCGTCGTCCGCCGTGCCGGCACCGCCGGTGTCTCCACCGGTCTGCCCCTCGGACTCCCGACGGGCCTGCGGCGGGGTCGCCGGAGCCGCCGGAGCGGGGTCCGCGAACCCTCCGGGGGCGTCGGACGCGCCGGACTCCGCACTCTGCGACCAGTGTCGCAGCGCGCCCGCCTCCATGTCGATCTGGGCGCTGAGCGTGTCCAGATCGTCGTCGGCGAACCTCTGGGCCCGGTCACGGGCCGCCCAGCGCAGCGACTCCGCGGAGTGGGTGATCTTCTGGACCCGCTCCTTCAGCTCCGGCAGCTTGGCCGAGACCGTCGTCCGGTCGGGCTCCCGCTCCAGCCGTCGCATCTCGTCGTCGAGTTCGTGCCCGTGGGCGCTCAACCGGTCGAAGAGGGCCAGGGACTCCGACAACGAGGCGTCCTCGGCGACCCCCGCCCGCAGCGCGTCCTGGGTGGCCCGCATCGAGTTCCGCAGCTCCAGCCGGAGCTGCGCCAGCTCACCGGCGACACCGGCCTGTCCCAGGCTCTTGGCCCGCAGGGTCGTGTCCTCGACGGTCCGGCGGGCCTGCGTCACCGTACGCTCGACGCCCCGCTTGGCCGCCCGTACCGCCTTGACTCCTGCATACGCCCCCAAAGCGACAAAGGCGACCAAGAGCAGCGCCAGAATCAGAATCGCGGCTTCCATGGGCAGCCCTTCGCCTTCAGCCTGGGAGATGTCGTCGTCTCCACCGTACGTGGTACGCGTCCACAGCAGGTGATACGCGGTGTCTCCACGGTAAACGGCGCGGGCCCGCCGAGGGTTCCGGCGAAACCCCCGAGCTGCCCGTAGGGGAGAACCCGGAGGCCCCCGGCGCCCGTCTCAGGGGCCCCGGAGGCCCCGGGGGCCCCTCGGTTCGGTCCCTCCACAGGGGACCTCGTCATGCGAGACGTTCCGCGCGAGGTCCCCCGTGAGGTTCCGCGCGAAGCGTCACGCCGGGACGATGTTGACCAGCTTCGGCGCCCGTACGATCACCTTGCGGATCCCCGCCCCGCCCAGCGCCGCCACCACGCCCGGGTCGGCCAGTGCCAGCGCCTCCAGCTCGGTCTCCGCGATCGAAGGCGGCACCTCCAGCCGCGCCTTGACCTTGCCCTTGACCTGGACGACGCAGGTCACGGTCTCGTCCACGACATACGCCGGGTCGGCGACCGGGAACGCGTGGTGCGCCACCGAGTCCTCGTGCCCCAGCCGGTGCCACAGCTCCTCCGCGATATGCGGGGCCAGCGGCGCGACCAGCAGCACCAGCGACTCGGCGACCGACCGCGGCAGCGGGCCGCCCGCCTTGGTCAGATGGTTGTTCAGCTCGGTGACCTTGGCGATGGCGGTGTTGAAGCGCAGCCCCGCCATGTCCTGGCCGACGCCGTCGACGGCCTTGTGCAGCGCCCGCAGCGTGGCCTCGTCGGCCTCCGTGTCGACGACCGTGATCTCACCGGTCGCCTCGTCGACGACATTGCGCCAGACCCGCTGGAGCAGCCGGTACTGGCCGATGACGGCGCGGGTGTCCCAGGGCCGGGAGACGTCCAGCGGGCCCATCGCCATCTCGTACAGCCGCAGGGTGTCGGCGCCGTACTCGTCGCAGATCTCGTCCGGCGTGATGGCGTTCTTCAGGGACTTGCCCATCTTGCCCAGCTCGCGCTTGACGGGCTCGCCGTCGTACCAGAAGCCGCCGTCGCGCTCCTCGACCTCGGTGGCGGGCACCGGGAAGCCCCGGCCGTCCCGGTAGACGTACGCCTGGATCATGCCCTGGTTGAACAGCCGGTGGAACGGCTCGGCGGACGAGACATGGCCCAGGTCGTACAGCACCTTGGACCAGAACCGCGCGTACAGCAGATGCAGTACGGCGTGCTCCTGGCCGCCCACGTACAGGTCGACGCCGCCGTGGGGCATACCCTCGCGCGGGCCCATCCAGTACTGCTCGACGGCCGGGTCGACCAGCTTCCGGTCGTTGTGCGGGTCCAGATACCGCAGCTCGTACCAGCAGGAACCGGCCCAGTTGGGCATGGTGTTGGTCTCGCGCCGGTAGCGGCGGGGCCCGTCGCCCAGGTCCAGGGTGACGTTCACCCACTCCTCGTTGCGCGACAGCGGGGTCTCGGGCTCGGTGTCGGCGTCGTCCGGGTCGAAGGTGCGCGGCGAGTAGTCGTCGACCTCCGGCAGCTCCAGCGGCAGCATCGACTCGGGCAGCGGGTGCGCGACGCCGTCCTCGTCGTAGACGATCGGGAAGGGCTCGCCCCAGTACCGCTGGCGGCTGAACAGCCAGTCGCGCAGCCGGAAGTTGATGGTGCCCTCGCCAGCGCCCTGCTCGACCAGCCAGGCGATCATCCGGGACTTGGCCTCGGCGACGTCCAGTCCGTCCAGGGACAGCCGGTCGTTGGCGGAGTTGATCGCCGGGCCGGGGCCGGTGTACGCCTCGCCCTCCCAGCCGTCCGGCGGCCGTACGGTCCGGATGATCGGCAGCTCGAACGCCTCGGCGAACTCCCAGTCGCGTTCGTCCTGACCGGGCACGGCCATGATCGCGCCCGTGCCGTAGCCCATCAGGACGTAGTCGGCGACGAAGACCGGGACCCGGGTGCCCGTCACCGGGTTCAGGGCGTACGCGCCCGTGAAGACGCCGGTCTTGTCCTTGTGCTCGGTCTGCCGCTCGACGTCGCTCTTGGTCTGTGCCTGCTTGCGGTAGGCGGCGACGGCCTCGGCGGGCGTCGTGGCGCCACCGGTCCAGGTCTCCTTGACACCCTGGGGCCACTCGGCGGGCAGGATCGAGTCGATCAGCCCGTGCTCGGGGGCGAGCACCATATAGGTGGCGCCGAACAGGGTGTCGGGACGGGTGGTGAAGACGGTGATCGGCTCGCCGTCGTGGCCCTCGACCGAGAAGTCCACCCGGGCGCCCTCGGAGCGCCCGATCCAGTTCCGCTGCTGGAGCTTGATCGCGTCCGGCCAGTCCAGACCGTCCAGATCGTCGATCAGGCGGTCCGCGTAGGCCGTGATCCGCATATTCCACTGGCGCAGCTTCGCCTTGAAGACGGGGAAGTTGCCGCGCTCGGAGCGGCCGTCGGCGGTGACCTCCTCGTTGGCCAGCACGGTGCCCAGGCCGGGACACCAGTTGACCGGCGCGTCGGAGGCGTACGCCAGCCGGAACCCGCCCAGGACCTCGGCGCGTTCGACGGGGCTCAGCTCCGCCCAGGTACGGGTGGTGCCGGGGATCTCACGGCCGGCCTCGAACTCGGTGACCAGCTCGGCGATCGGACGGGCGCGGCCGGCCTCCTCGTCGTACCAGGAGTTGAAGATCTGCAGGAAGATCCACTGCGTCCAGCGGTAGTACGAGGGGTCGATCGTGGCGACCGAGCGGCGCTGGTCGTGGCCCAGGCCCAGTCGGCGCAGCTGACGCTTCATGTTGTCCATGGCCGCCTCGGTGGACACCCGGGGGTGGGTGCCGGTGGCGACCGCGTGCTGCTCGGCGGGCAGGCCGAAGGCGTCGAAGCCCAGGGTGTGCAGGACGTTGTGGCCGGTCATCCGCAGATGGCGGGCGTAGACGTCGGTCGCGATGTACCCCAGCGGGTGGCCGACGTGCAGCCCCGCACCGGAGGGGTACGGGAACATGTCCATGACGAATTTCTTGGGCCGGGCCGCCACGGCGGGGTCCCCGGCCAGATCGCCCACCGGATTGGGTGCCTCGTACGTGCCGTCGGCCTCCCAGGCGTCCTGCCAGCGCGCCTCGATCTCGGCGGCGAGACCCGCCGTGTACCGGTGCGGTGCGCCCACGTCACCGGCGGCGGGGAAAGCGGCGGGAACTGCGGGATTGGTCTCGCTCATCGTCTTCAAAGCTCCATCGATCGTCTCTGCCCGGCGTTACGGAAGGGGCGCCCGGCCGGGGCGCAGGGCCCGCAAACAAAAGGACCCCTCGCACAGGAGGGGAAGCCGCGCCGATTCCGACCGGACTCTCGTCCGCCGGGACTGATCAGCGCGGCCCGCTAAGCAGAAGGCGTACGGCACGCATGACGTCAGGGTACCGCAGGGGGCGTCGCGGCCGCGCGTGCGTACCTGCGCGGCCCGGTGTATCGCGCCCGGGGAAGCGCCCGACGGAAACGCCCGGCGGAAACGTTCGACGGAATCGTTCGGCGGAACGTCCGGTGGGATCGTCCGGCGCACAACGAAAAATCCCGCCGGACCGGGTCCGGCGGGATTCTCCCGACTGTGGAGCTAAGGAGAATTGAACTCCTGACCTCCTGCATGCCATGCAGGCGCTCTACCAACTGAGCTATAGCCCCTTGCGCGATGTCGCCCGGTTCGGTGTTTCCTCCGTGTCCCGGCGACGTCGACAACATTAACGCCCTCCCGCCCGCTTCACCAAATCCGTTCCCGACCCGGGACGGGGGTGGATGGAGAAGGGGTGGAACCGGGACGATCGGGACGGCTCCGAGCCGTGCCGGGCCGCCCGTCGACGGCCGCGTACGGCCGGGACGCGGCTGCCGTCAGGCCGTCGCGAAGGAGTAGAAGCGCTTCAGCGTGCAGTGGTCGTCGAGCAGACGGCCGTAGATCGGCTCGCCTTCCAGTTCCCGGTACGTCTCGATGGGATCTCCCTTTATGATCAGCGCTCTCGCACACTCCTCGCACCAGTACTGGTACTCGGGATTGATCGGGTCCATGTCGCGGACGATGGGCGTACCACTGCCGCACCAGTCGCATTTACGCCTGTGCGCCCCCATCAGTCTGTCCAGCTGTGGCCGCAGGACGTGCACACGTAAGAGACTCCACCATTGTCGCCGAGGACCTGGGCGACATGCGCCGATCCACAGGACGGGCAACTGAGGGTCGCGCGGACGTCCTCGGCACCGAGCAGGGCGTCGCCGTCCTGGCTCGTGCTGGCGGACATCGCGCTCTCCTTACCCGTACTGGCCGGTGTCCCCTCCGGCCGTCCGATTCTGCCACGACATATCCGCCCGGGTCAGCGGCGTTTGCGGAGGAGACCCGTGAGTGAGCCGAGAACGGACGCGGCGGCCAGCGCGACGGCGACCCACCACCAGGCGTCGCCGGAGCCGACCGCCGTACGCAGGTCCAGGAAGAGCGCGCCGACGGCGGCCACCCCGACGACCTGACCGAGTTGGACGACCGTCACCAGCACCCCACTGGCGTCGGACGCGTCCTCGGGCCGCACCTCGGCCAGCGCCCCCGCGAGGGCGGGGCTGTGCGCCGCCGCGAGCCCGGCTCCCAGGGCGGCCAGCGCCGCGTACAAGGGGAGCCCGGCGTCGCCGTCCTTCAACAGGGCACCGGCGGCCATCAGCGCCACCGCGACGAGCGCGAACCCGCCCGGCACCAGGGCCGGCCGGAACCGTACGGGCAGCCGCCGCCAGGTGAGCGCGACCGCGCCGTACGCCAGCCCGGTCGGCAGGCAGGTCAGCCCGGCGCGCAGCGGGCCGTGGCCCAGGCCGTCCTGGAGGTGCAGGGTGAGCGCGAAGAAGGAGCCGACGTTGACCGCCATCGCGAGCGCGATCCGGGTGACGGCCGTGCCCATACCGGGGGTTCGCAGCAGCCGGGGCGCGACGAGCGGGGTCCCGCCGCGCCGGGCGAGGCGGGACTCATGGGCCAGGAAGAGTCCCAGCAGGATCACCGTCGCGGCGAGACACGCCCAGGTCCACAGCGGCCAGTCGTACTCCCGGCCGAGCACCAGGGGCACGGTGAACAGGCCGACCGTGGCCGCGAGCAGCACGAGCCCCGGCAGATCGAGACGGTCCCGGTCGGCACGGGCCCCGTCCGCACGGGCCGGGGCAACGTGACTCCGACGGTCGCGGGCGGGATCGACGCGGGCCGGATCGGAACCGTGGGCGGGACCGGGACCGCGGGCCGGACCGGGGGCGGGGTCGCGGGCGGGGTCGTGGGCGAGGTCGCCCGGCCGGTCGCGCGGCAGACTGCGGGCGCCCAGCACCATCAGGGCGACGCCGATCGGCACATTGACCAGGAAGACCGACCGCCAGCCCGCGCCGGGGACATCGGTACCGACCAGGACTCCGCCCACCACCAGGCCCGCGACGACCCCGACGGCCAGGACGGCCGAGTACGCGCCGACGGCCCGGACCCGCGCCTCCCCGGTGAAGTGCCGCTGGATCAGGCTCAGCACCTGCGGGATCAGCAGGCCCGCACCGACGCCCTGGAGCAGTCGGAAGGCGATCAGCTGACCGGTGCCCGCGGCCATTCCGCAGGCCAGCGACGCGACCGTGAAGAGCGCGAGCCCCCCGAGCCACATCCGGCGGTGCCCGATCAGACCGCCCAGCCGGGCGCCGGTGATCAGCAGGATCGCGTACGTCACCGTGTACCCGGCGACGATCAGCTGCAACCCGGCGCCCGAGGAGCCGAATTCGGTACGGATCGTGGGCGCGGCCACATGGACGGCGGAGGCGTCGAGCAGCGCCATGAACTGGGCCGCGAGCACCAACGCCAGCACCACCGCGGGGCGGTTGTCGGTGCCGGGGGCTTTACTGGAACCGGGAGCGGGGGAATCGGCGGCGCGTGGGGGCCGGGGGGAGGTCGTCGGCATGGTCCCGAGGTTGACGCCCCGGGGGTACGGGGAGTGAGAGCCCGCTGATCCTGGTACCGGCAGCACCTGGCAGCGCCGGGTGCCGGCATCGACCATGGAGGGGTGACGGCGATGACGACCGAAAGCGGGCCGGGGGCAGCGACCCGGGGCCGGGGAAGCACGCGCGGGGACGGGGAAGGGGGCCGGGCGGACCGCCGCAGACCCGAGCTGGCGGCCTTTCTGCGGAGCCGCCGGGCCCGGGTGACCCCGGCGGACTTCGGAATGCCGCCGGGATTACGCCGGCGCACCCCTGGCCTGCGCCGCGAGGAGGTGGCCCAGCTCTCCGGGGTGGGGGTCACCTGGTACACCTGGCTGGAACAGGGGCGGCCGATCAACGCGTCGCCGCAGGTGCTGGACGCGGTCGCGCGGACCCTGCGGCTCGACTCCTCGGAGCGGGAGCATCTGTACCACCTGGCGCGGGTGCCGTACGAACCGGCCTCCCCGGCCGGGGACGGGGGCGCGGAGGCCGTCGGCCCCGAGATCCGGTCCGTGCTCGACGCCCTCGACCCGCGTCCCGCCGTGGTCTACAACGCGCGGTACGACCTGCTGGCCGCCAACCGCTCGTACGACCGGCTCTTCCGGGCCGATCTGGTCCGGGGGCCGGGGCGGGGAAATCTGCTGTGGACCTTGTTCGCGGCGGCGGGCTGGAGCGAGTGCCCGGTCTGCCATCCGGAGATCGAGCTGCCGCTGATGGTCGCCCAGTTCCGAGGCGCTTACGGACGGCATGTGGGCGATCCGGCGTGGGAGTCGCTGATCAAACGGCTCTCGGCGGCCAGCGCGCACTTCACCGAGTTGTGGCGCAGCGGGAATGTGCTGCCGCCGGGCACCCGGCTGAAGGCCTTCCGGCACCCCCTCGTGGGCGAGATGCGGATGACGTCGGTATCGATGGAGATCAACGGGCTGCCGGAGTCCCGGATGGTGATCCACTCCCCCGGCGACGAGGAGAGCGGCCGTCGTCTGGAGGAGCTGTACCGCCTGGACGGGTCCGGGAACGACGGAACCCCGCCCTCGGAAGGAGGACGGGGTTCCGGACTGTGGAGCTAAGGAGAATTGAACTCCTGACCTCCTGCATGCCATGCAGGCGCTCTACCAACTGAGCTATAGCCCCTGGTGTTCTTCGCGCTCGGCGCTGCGAACAAGAAGAACTTTAGCCTGCGACCTGCCGGAAAGGGAAATCCGATGGCCCGGCCGGAAGGCCGGATCGGGACGGCTCAGGTGTCGTCGCCGAGGACGGGCTCGGGGAGCGTACCCGCGTTGTGCTCCAGCAGCCGCCAGCCGCGCGCGCCCTCGCCGAGGACCGACCAGCAGCAGTTGGAGAGGCCGCCGAGGCTCTCCCAGTGTCCGGAGTCCAGACCGAGCAGACGCCCGATGGTGGTACGGATGGTGCCGCCGTGGCTGACGACGACCAGGGTGCCGTCCTCCGGGAGCTTCTCGGCATGGCTGAGCACCACCGGAGCGGCCCGGTCGGCCACCTCGGTCTCCAGCTCGCCGCCGCCCCGGCGCACGGGCTCGCCGCGCTTCCAGGCGGCGTACTGCTCGCCGTACCGCTCCTTGATCTCCTGGTGGGTCAGCCCCTGCCAGAGCCCGGCCCAGGTCTCCCGCAGGCCCTCGTCGTGGACGACGTCGAGGCCGGTGATCTCGGCCAGCTCATGTGCGGTCGCGGCGGCGCGCTTCAGATCGGAGGCGATGATCGCGTCCGGCTGGAGGGACGCCAGCAGCCGGGCCGCGCGGCGGGCCTGGGCGATCCCGCCCTCGGTGAGGGGGATGTCCGTCGTGCCCTGGAAGCGGCGCTCCAGGTTCCAGGCGGTCTGGCCGTGCCGCCACAGGACGAGACGGCGGCCGGTGCGCTTGTAGGCGTCCTCGTTCAGTTCAGCTCACCGTCCGTGTCCGCGCCGCCGGTCAGCTCGGCGTGCTCCTTGCCCTTGCCGCGGGTCTTCGCCGCGTCCTCGGGCAGCGTCAGCTCGGGGCAGTCCTTCCACAGCCGCTCCAGGGCGTAGAAGACCCGCTCCTCACTGTGCTGGACGTGGACGACGATGTCGACGTAGTCCAGCAGGATCCAGCGGGCGTCGCGGTCGCCCTCGCGGCGGACCGGCTTGGCTCCCAGCTCCTTGAGCAGCCGCTCCTCGATCTCGTCGACGATCGACTTGACCTGGCGGTCGTTGGGGGCGGAGGCGATCAGGAAAGCGTCGGTGATGGAGAGCACATCGCTGACGTCATAGGCGATGATGTCGTGCGCGAGCCGGTCGGCGGCCGCCTGGGCGGCGGCGTTGACGAGCTCGATGGAGCGGTCGGATGCGGTCACTGGCTGGCTTTCGTCGGCGGTCGTGTACCAGACAAGGGTCTCACGGACCGCCGACATCCCCGGCCGGGTTTCCCGGGGCGGGCGCCGGGGCGGGACCGCGCCGTCTCCCGGCCGCCCCGCCCGTGCCCGCCCACCGCCTCCGGTCAGCCCGTCCCGTAGTCACTGCCGAGCACGATCCCGATGTCCACGTTCGCCGGAGCCGTGCCCTTCCTCACCGCGGACGCCGGGAGCCCCAGCGTCTTGGCGACCTCGGCGGCCTCCGCCTTGCGGGCATCGTCACCGTAGGTCACGGAGGAGGTGCCCGCGGTCTTCGCCGAGCCGCCGTCGACGACCGCGTAACCGGCGTTGACCAGGGCGATCCGTGCGGTCTCCGCCGTCTTCGCCTGCCCGGTCGCGTCACGGAAGCCGACCCGGACCGCCGCGCCCTTCTCGGGCGCCGTGACGGAGCCGCCCAGGACGTCCCGGACCACCCGGGCCGACGCCTGCTCGGTGAGCCGGCCGTCGGAACCGATCGGGAGGACGAGGGTGGCGTAGTCGCCGCCCTTGGCGTGATCGGCCAGCTTGGCGAGGGACGCGCCGAGGTCCTTCTCGGTGAGCGACGGATCGAGGATCTGGCCCAAAGTCTCCACGGTGACCGTCGCGGACTCGGCGTCGCCCGGGAACTTCTTCAGCACGCCCTGCATCACCTGGCCGAACCGCTGGAGCTGCTCGGCCTCGGCCTCCCCGGGCCCGAGGTAGGTGGCGTAGGCGACGGCGGCACGGCCGTTCAGTGTCTGGTTCTCGCCCTTCTTCACGAGAGGGGCCGCGTTCTTCGTCTCGCCGGGGACGTCGGTGTCGGTGGTCAGATCGATGGAGCCGACCAGTTCGACGAGGTTCTCCAGAAAGGGGGTGTCGAGCCGCCAGGTGCCGCTGATCCGGGCGCCGAGCAGGGTACCGACGGTCTCACGGGCACCGGCGGCGTCGGACTCGACGGACTTCGCCAGGGTCGTCGTGGCACCGTCGTCGGTGGCGACGGCCATGGCGTTGGGCAGCAGCACCGTGGTGCCCCGACCGGTGGTGACGTTGTCGACGAGAAGGGCGGTCGACGTGCCCTTCTTCTTGGTGTTGTGCAGATGGACGACGATCACATCGCGCTTTTGCGCCCCGGCGGAGACACTCTTCTTCCCCTCGTCCGACATACCCGGCAGCGCGCCCTCGGCCCACAGCCAGCCGACCCCGCCCAACAGGGTCAGCGCCAGGACGACGGCGAGCACGACGACCCGGTTGCGGCCGCGGCGCTTGGCCTCCTCGCGCCGTTCGGACCGGCTCTCGGTGAACTTCAGCCAGTCGATGACGTCTTCGGACTCCTCGTCCGGCTCCTCGATGAACGCGAACTGCTCGGTGCGGTAGTCGCGCTCGTCGGCGGGCCGGTCCCCGTCGGGGCGCCGCGGTCCGGGCAGGGACGCCGTGTCGGGCCCAGCGGGCTGCCGCTCGGCGTCCGGGGCCGGGTGCTGGGCGGGCACGGTCCACTGCTGGGTGGTGTCGACGACCCTCGGTTGGGAACCGGTGCCGGCTCCCGGCCCGGGGTCGTAGCCGTATCCCTCGTAGGCGCGGCCCTCGGGATCGTGGCCGTACGTCTGCCCCGGCTGCGGCTCCCCCGTGCTCCCCGTCGTTCCGGCGGGTCCGGCGGGTCCGGCGGGTCCGGCGGGTCCGTCGTACGCGGTGTACCCGGTGTACGACGCGGGCTCATAGCCCTCGTAGCCGGGGTGGCCGTACTCCCCGCCGCCGTCCGGGGGGCTCGGGACATGGGACTCGTACGACGGGTCGTAGGCCTGCTGCCCGTACTCCCCGCCGTACCCCTGTCCGTAGTCCTGTCCGTACTCCTGGGGGTAAGGGCCGTCGCCGTACGCGGAGTCCTGGGGCCGCTGAACCTGGTCGGGCTGCTGGGGCTGCTGGTAGACCGGCTGTCCGTAGGCGTCGTAGCCGATGATCTGCGGCTGGTACGGGTCGTACGGATGCTGCTGGTCGTTCACCGGTGCCCCCTCTCCGGGCTCAGTGGCCGCGGTACAACTGGCTCTTGTCGATGTACCGCACGACACCGTCGGGTACGAGATACCAGACCGGGTCCCCCTTGGCGACCCTCGACCGGCAGTCGGTCGACGAGATCGCCAGCGCCGGGACCTCCACCAGGGACACCTTGCCCTCGGGGAGACCGTCGTCCGTCAGATCGTGCCCGGGGCGGGTGACGCCGATGAAATGGGCGAGCGAGAAGAGTTCGGTCGCGTCCCGCCAGCCCAGGATCTGGGAGAGCGCGTCGGCGCCGGTGATGAAGAAGAGGTCCGCGTCCTCGTTGAGCGCCTTCAGGTCCCGAAGGGTGTCGATGGTGTACGTCGGCCCCGGGCGGTCGATGTCGATCCGGCTCACCGAGAACTGGGGGTTGGAGGCCGTCGCGATCACGGTCATCAAGTAGCGGTCCTCCGCCGGGGAGACCGCCTTGTGCGTCTTCTGCCACGGCTCGCCGGTGGGCACGAAGACGACTTCGTCGAGGTGGAAAAGAGCGGCCACCTCACTCGCCGCCACCAGATGTCCGTGGTGGACGGGGTCGAACGTCCCGCCCATCACACCGAGTCGTCGCCTGGCGGGACCGGCGCCCGGCGCACCGGGCGCGGCACCCGCCTGCTGTTCCTGCTCTCCCATGCGTGCAGAGCCTACTGGCACGTGCGTACGGGACGGTTGGCGAGGCTCAGCGGTCGCGGTTGAAACTGACGGTGATCCAGAGCAGCAGAAGCAGGGCGACCAAGGCGCCGGCGCCGACGAGGATCGGGCTGAGGCTGGGGTGGCGCACGGTGTCGGCGGCGAGGGGAACGAGGCTGGCGGAGGTGCTGGCGAGGCTCATCTTCTGCGGGACCTATTCGATCGGGAACGGGGCGGAGGGACTTCGGGCACACATCGTATGCGGGCGGGTCGGGCACGCTCACGCCGACTCGGTCGTTGTGGAGGTCGCGGTGCCGTGAAGCCGGTGCCGTGACGGCGGGACGCCGGACGGGCGACGGCGGGTCCCGGAGTTGTCCACAGGCTCCGGCACCCCTCGGGGGCAGCACCTACGCTGGAGCCAGTCGGGGGGACGAGCCGTCCGATCGCACCATGTGCACCAATGGGCTCTACGGCTATTGGGCTGATACGGCTATACAGGGGGCTGGAATGACCGAAAGCAGTCATGAGAACGTGCCGAGCAGGCAGCGCAAGCGCTTCCCCGGCATCTCGTCCCGGGCGTACGAACACCCCGCTGACCGCTCGGCGCTGGTCGCCCTGCGCAAGCTCAGCGGTTTCGACACCGTCTTCAAGGCGCTGAGCGGACTGCTGCCCGAGCGGAGTCTGCGGCTGCTGTTCCTCTCCGACTCCGTCCGGGTGAGCGATGAGCAGTTCGCCTATCTGAACGCCATGCTGCGGGACGCGTGCTACATCCTCGACCTGGAGAAGGTCCCGTCGATGTACGTCACCCAGGACCCCCGTCCGAACGCGATGTGCATCGGTCTCGACGAGCCGATCATCGTGGTCACCACGGGCCTGGTGGAGCTGCTCGACGAGGAGGAGATGCGGGCGGTCGTGGGCCACGAGGTGGGCCACGCGCTGTCGGGCCACAGCGTCTACCGCACGATCCTGCTGTTCCTGACGAATCTGGCGCTGAAGATCGCCTGGGTGCCGCTGGGCAATGTGGCGATCATGGCGATCGTCACGGCGCTCCGGGAGTGGTTCCGCAAGTCGGAGTTGTCGGCCGACCGGGCGGGGCTGTTGGTGGGACAGGACCTCCAGGCGTCCATGCGCGGTCTGATGAAGATCGCCGGTGGCAATCATCTGCACGAGATGAATGTGGACGCGTTCCTCCGCCAGGCCGAGGAGTACGAGGCGGGCGGCGATCTGCGGGACTCCGTCCTCAAGATCATGAATGTGCTGCCGCGGTCGCACCCGTTCACCACGGTCCGGGCGGCCGAGCTGAAGAAGTGGGCGGAGAGCCGCGACTACCAGCGGATCATGGACGGCCACTACCCCCGGCGGACCGAAGACAAGGACACCTCGGTGACCGACTCCATCCGGGAGTCCGCCTCGCACTACGCGGACACGGTGCGCACGAGCAAGGATCCGCTGATGAAGCTGGTCGGCGACATAGCGGGCGGCGCGGGTGACCTCGGGGGCAAGCTGCGCGACAAGTTCGGCGGCGGAGGGGGCGGCGGCCGGGACAACGGCAGCGGTCCCCGCGAGTCCGGCAGCGGCGGCGGCAACGGTGGCGGCGGGCAGAGCTGAGCCGGGCGCCCGGCAACGGCGGCTCCGGGGCCCGGGTCACCCCGGGGCACCGGAGGAGCCGGCGGGCCCGGTGCCGGGGCCGCGGGCGTCATGGCGGGGGCGGCGGGCCCGGTGCGGGGGCGGGCTGGGCCGAGTCGGCGAGAGTGCCGCAGACGGCGACCGCGGGGCCCGGCCCGATGGCATACGGATCCGTGGCCGCCGGGCCCCCGGGGGACGCCGACTCGCCCGCCAGGAGGGGCCGCAGCTCCCGGGAGAGATCCGCGGAGCAGGAATGCGGACCCACCCGGGCCCGGCTGGAGACGACCTCGGTCTGATGACGCGCGAGGTCCTCGTGGTCGAACCGGAACCGCAGTTCGCGCTGGACGACGAAGAGCGACGCCGCCCCGGAGGCGGCGGAGGCGGCCGGAGCGGCGGGGCCGTCGGCCCCGGCGGCGGGGCGGAGAAGGTAGGTGAAGGTGTGGCGGGAGGTGATCTCCAGGGTGCCCGGCGCGGTCTCGGCGTAGTCGAGGGTGCCGTGGACCCGGATCGCGGTATCGGCGAGGGCGACCTCCCCCGGGTCGAATCTGACCAGCCACCCGGCGGCCGGAGCCGTACGGGAGTCCGGGGACCGGGCGGGGCTCGGCGAGCCGGTGCCCGCGGCGGCTGACGAGGGCGTGGAGGGACCCGCCGTCGGATGGGGCGGAGTGCCGACGCTCCGTTCGAAGGCATCGAGTTGGCGCGCGGTCAGCAGAATGCGGACGGGGCGGTCGGTGGCGCCGGTGAGGACGGCCGGGTCCAGCGACGACACCACCAGATACTCCTTGGCGACGGTCAGCGCCGACAGGACGTCGCTCTCGGAGAAGTCCCGGGTGGCGCGGGCTCCGGGCAGGGTGATGCCCGAGGCGCCGATGCGATGGTGGGCGGCCGGGCCGTGCCGTAACAGCTCGGCGAGTGTCGCACCGGGGACCCGGCCGGAAGGCGTCAGCGGAATCACGGTGATCCGGGGAGGTTCGGTCCCGGGCGGCGCGGCGGCCGGGCCCGCAGAGCGGCGCAGCCCGAAATGAACCGCCATGGCGAAGGCCAGCGCGACCATCAGGGCCAGCAGAATCACCACCCAGGCCCCGCCAGGGCCGGGGCGGGCGTACGGCGCGGGCGACGGCCGCGCGGGCGCCAGGGCGTGGACGGCTCGCGCGTCCGGGCCGGACCGTTCCTGGGCCGAGTACTCCCGGAGCCGGGCAGCCCGGACGAAGGAGTCGTCGAAGACGACGGCTCCGTACTCGTCCTCTCCACCGCCGGGGAGCCCGTCGGTCGGCTCCTCGGGCGGATCGCCGCGCCCGGCCATACTGTGAGGGTTGGTCCCCGGGCGCTCCGGTAAACGCGTCCACCCGACCGAACCTCCCGCGGAGGGCTTACGGGGGGCCGTGCGGGTTGCTCACAGCGCCCCCGACGCCGTCATGCGTGGAGGGGCGGGGAACCGCGCGAGCAACCCACGCCCACGCGCGGACGGGACTCCGCGTCAACGCCCTACGGCGCGCCACCGCCACCGCCCGGCCACCCCGCGCGTCTAATGGGGCGGGGTCGGGACCGGGGTGGAGCCGGGGAGCCGGGGGGTGTCGACGCCTGTGGTGGCGGGGGGCGGGATCTGGTCCTGGCGGCTGCCGGCCGCGCCCCGGTAGACCGCGGTGAAGGCGAGGGCGACCATGCCGATGCCCATCAGCAGGGCGAGCGCCCAGGCGACCGGGCGGTGCCAGTGGGCGGTGCCCCGGTAGGGGCGGAGGGCGCCGCCGTGCGGGCCGTAAGGGCCGGACCAGTCGTCGGGGTGGCCGTCGTCGTAAGGGCGCTCCGCGCCGTAGTAGCCCTCGTAGGGCTCGTCGTCCGTGGGGCCGGCGCCCGACCCGGCCCGGGCCGCCTCGGCCTCCGCACGGGCCTGCGCGGCGGCCAGCAGACGCTCGACCGCGGAGGGCTCGTGGACGGTGGCCGCGCTGACGAAGTCCTCGTCGAACACCACGGGGGCGAAGTCCTCGTCCGCGCCTCCGCGGTCGTCGTCGTCGGGCTCCCAGCCGTCCGGGAACGGCCTGCCCCCCACGTCGTCCGGCACGTCTTTCAGAGTAGACCCGGGCGCCATGTTTGGGCAGACGGACGGCGAACTCTCCCCGGTCCCGTGCTATCGGGTGTGTCCGTCGCCGGTGAGGATGTACTTCGTCGAGGTCAGCTCGGGCAGGCCCATGGGCCCGCGGGCGTGCAGCTTCTGGGTGGAGATCCCGATCTCCGCGCCGAAGCCGAACTGGCCGCCGTCGGTGAAGCGGGTGGAGGCGTTGACCGCGACGGTCGTCGAATCCACCAATTGGGTGAAGCGGCGGGCGGCCGCCTGGGAGGTGGTGACGATGGCCTCGGTGTGCCCGGACGACCAGCGCCGGATGTGCGCCACGGCGTCGTCGAGCGAGTCCACCACGGCCGCCGCGATGTCGTACGACAGGTACTCCGTCTCCCAGTCCTCGTCCGTCGCCGCGACGAGCGTGGCCTTGGTGTCCCCGGCGCCTGCCAGGACGCGCTCGTCGCCGTGGACGGTGACCCCGGCCTCGGCGAGCGCGTCGAGCGCCCGGGGCAGGAAGGCGGGGGCGATGTCCCGGTGGACGAGGAGCGTCTCGGCGGCGTTGCAGACGCTGGGGCGCTGGGCCTTGGAGTTGACGAGCACCGAGACGGCCATGTCGAGGTCGGCCTCGGCGTCCACGTACACATGGCAGTTGCCGGTACCGGTCTCGATGACGGGGACGATCGACTCCTCCACCACCGTGCGGATGAGTCCGGCGCCGCCCCGCGGGATGAGGACGTCCACCAGGCCGCGGGCCCGCATCAGCTGCTGGACGGATTCGCGGGACTCGCCGGGGACGAGCTGGACGGCGTCCGCGGGGATCCCGGCGGACTCCAGGGCGTCACGGATCACCCGGACGAGGGCCGTGTTGGAGGCGTACGCGGAGGACGAGCCGCGCAGCAGGACGGCGTTGCCGGACTTGAGGCAGAGTGCGGCGGCGTCCGCGGTGACGTTCGGCCGGGCCTCGTAGACGATGCCGACGACACCGAGCGGCACCCGGACCTGGCGCAGGTCGAGGCCGTTGGGGAGGGTGGAGCCGCGGACGACCTCGCCGACGGGGTCCGGCAGGGCCGCGACGTCCCGGACGTCGGCCGCGATGGTCCGGACGCGCTCCGGGGTCAGGGTCAGCCGGTCCACGATCGACTCGCTCGTCCCGGCCTCCCGGGCGCGGGCCACGTCCTCGGCGTTGGCCGCGACGATCTCGTCCGTCCTGGCCTCCAGCGCGTCCGCGACGGCCAGCAGCGCGGCGTCCTTGGCCGCGCGCGGCAGCGGCGCGAGCTGCGCGGCGGCGGCACGGGCGGCCAGCGCGACCCGGCCGACGGGGTTGAGAGAGTCCTGCGGGGTGAGCGGCGTCGTCATACCCGCAGGGTAATGGGCCGGTGTCCGCGCCCCCTCCCCCATCCCGCACTCCGAGACGTCCCGTGCCCCGGGTCCCGTGCCCCGGGACATCCCGGGCGGCCGGACATCCCGCGCGGTCGGGACGTCCCGGCCGCCGCGACAGGCCCGGCCGGGGCGGGCGGGGCGGCCGGCCGGGGCGGGCTCAGAACGGGTGGACGCCGATCCGGGCCGCCGGGGGCGGGCCGTAGCCCTCCGCGAGGCGCTGGTGGTAGGTCTGCCGGTCGATGACCTCCAGGCCGACGATCGTCCACGGCGGCAGCTTCGCCGTGGCGCGGTGCTCGCCCCACAGGCGCAGGGCGACGGCCGCCGCGTCGTGGAGGTCGCGGGCCTCCTCCCAGTACCGGATCTCGGCGTGGTCGTTGGCGTAGCGGCTGGTCAGCAGGAAGGGATGGTCGTGGGCGAGCTGTTCGAGCCCCCGGCGGACCTCCGTCAGCGGGGCCTCGGCCCCGGAGACGCTCAGGGTGATGTGCCACAGCTTGGACTGGGCGTGGTCCTCGGTGTCGGCGACGGCGCCGTCGCCGACGCTCGTCAGGGTCCGCTCGGGCCGTGCCGTGTGGCCCGCCGCCGAGCCGGACCGTTCGGGGCCCGCCGTTCCGTGGACGCAGCGGACGCCGTTGTTCCCTCGGGGCATGTCCCCCGGGCGCGCGATGGTCACAGGCGGCCTCCTGATTGCGTATGTCGTGGTGCCCCGCCCCCGCAGTGCCCCCCGCAACAAAGTTGACCAGCCCCGGACCGGACGTGGGGCGGTTTTGGTAAAGGTCCCTGTTGGTTGGCTGTGGTTTCAGCCGTTTCAGGGGTGCATCACGACGAGATCGTCCCTGTGTACGACCTCCCTCTCGTATTGCGGACCGAGTTCGACGGCCAGTTCGCGGGTGGAGCGGCCCAGCAGCGCCGGGAGTTCCTTGGCGTCGTAGTTGACCAGGCCCCGGGCGACGGCCCGGCCCCGGGCGTCGCGCAGTTCGACCGGGTCGCCCGCGGTGAAGTCGCCCTCGACGGCGCTGATCCCGGCCGGGAGCAGCGATTTACGGCCCTGGACGACCGCCAGGACCGCGCCGTCGTCGAGGACGAGCGCGCCTTGGGGGGTGGAGGCGTGGGCCAGCCACAGGAGCCGGTCGGCGGAGCGCCGTCCGGTGCGGTGGAAGTACGTACCCGTGGAGCGGCCCGCGAGCGCGTCGGCGGCCCTGACGGCGGAGGTCAGGACGACCGGGACGCCGGCCGCCGATGCGATCCTGGCCGCCTCGACCTTGGTGACCATGCCGCCGGTGCCGACGCCCGCCCGTCCGGCGCTGCCGATCTCGACGTGCGCGATGTCGGCCGGGCCGCGGACCTCGTCGATCCGGGTCGTCCCCGGCCTGGCCGGGTCGCCGTCGTAGAGACCGTCCACGTCCGAGAGCAGGACCAGCAGATCGGCCCGGACGAGATGGGCGACGAGCGCCGCGAGCCGGTCGTTGTCGCCGAAGCGGATCTCGTCGGTGGCGACGGTGTCGTTCTCGTTGATGACGGGGACCGCGCCCATGGCGAGCAGCTGGTCGAGGGTGCGGTAGGCGTTGCGGTAGTGGGCGCGGCGGCTGGTGTCCTCGGCGGTGAGCAGCACCTGGCCGACCCGTACGCCGTACCGCGCGAAGGACGCGGTGTAGCGGGCCACCAGCAGGCCCTGGCCGACGCTGGCCGCGGCCTGCTGGCGGGCGAGGTCCTTGGGACGGCGGGCGAGGCCGAGCGGGGCGAGACCGGCGGCGATGGCCCCGGAGGAGACGAGGACGATCTCCTTCTCGCCGCCGCTGCGGATCTTGGCGAGTACGTCGACGAGGGCGTCGACACGGTCGGCGTCGAGGCCCCCCGACGCGGTCGTCAAGGAGGAAGAGCCCACCTTGACGACGATCCTGCGGGCCTGTGTCACCTGCTGTCTTGCCACTGTCACGGACCGAATCTATGTCAGGGCGGCGGTTCGGCGCCGGGACTTCTCACCCGCTGGACAGCTTTCCGGACGAAGTACGGCGGATCCGGGCACCGGCCGGACGGGATCGTTGCCGCGACCGGAGCCGGGCCCGGGCCCAGGTTCCGGCCCCGAGCACGGGCCGGCCCCGGCCCGGGCCCCGATCGTCAGCCCGCGACGGGCTCCTGCGGCGCGCCGTCGGCCCCGGACCTGGGCGCCGGGGGCGCGGGAGACGTCGCCGTCGCGTCGGACCGGTCGGACCGGTCGGACCTGTCGGCCCGGTCCGACCGGCCGGAACCGTCGGCCGGGGCGGTGGCCTGTTCCCCGATCCGGCGTTCCACGCCCCGGTTGCGGGCGTCCGCCGCCGTCTGAAGCGCCCGTACGGCCGCGTTGAACCGTTCCATGGCGGTGGGGTGGTCGGGCCCGAGGAGGTAGTGCTTGAGTTCGCGCCGGGCGTCCGCCAGCGGGTCGTCGCCGGGCGCGGCGACCGCGGCCAGCAGCCGGTCGAGACCGCCGGCGTCGTTGCCGAGGATCACCGCGGCGCGGGCCGCGGTGTTCTGCCGCCGGAACTCGTCGGCGCCCAGGCCGGCCGAGTCGGTGATCGCGTACGGCTTGCCGCTGGCCATGAAGTCGGAGACGACGCTGGAGATGTCGGAGACGAGGGCGTCGGACTCGTTGAAGCAGTCGTAGAGCCGGGGTTCGTTGCCGGTGACGACGCGGTGCTCCCACCAGCCCGCCGCGTTCCAGTACATCTCGTTCCCCTCGGTCCGCAGCCGCTCGGCCCGCGCCAGCAGCTCGGGGTCCGCGAGGGAGTCCCGGGAGCGTTCGGCCTCGTCGCCGCCGGCCCTGGCCGGGCCCCGCAGACGTCCGAGTTCGGCTTCGATCGCGGCCGTACGGGCGGCGGCGAACTCGCGCCGCTCCTTGCCCCTGGCCCGCTCGGCGGCCCAGCGGGGGTCGGTACGGCGCTCGGCCGCGGCGGCCTCGACCAGCGCCGTGACCCGCTCGTGGGCGGCCTTGGCCCGGGGGTCGCGGAGCCCGGTGAAGGGGTGCGGCTTGTAGAGGACCCGTACGGGCGGTTCGGCCGCCAGCAGCCGCCGGACGATGTTCTCCCCGGCCAGCAGCAGGGACGTATTGCCCGGGTCGTCCTCCCAGCCCTCCCAGGTGGGGGCGTACAGCACGGTCGGGACCGGATGAACGGTGCCGGCGCGGTCGTCCGCGGGGGTGATGGACGCCAGCTGCGGGCGTCCGACCTCGGCGATGTCCGCGTCGCCGACCCCGACATCGGCGACGGCGTAGCGGTCGCGGCCCGCCCGTCCGGCGGTCCACACCTCGTCGTACACCTTGCTGAACGGGTTGACGGAGGCGAGCTTGTCGCTGTCGCCGTGGCCGATGAAGACGTGCTTCATGGTGGGCCTGCGCAGCAGATGGATGTTCTTGCCGACATTGGCGGCGTAGAGCGCGACCCGGACGGTGGAGAGGTCGAGGTTCATGGCGTGGGTGCCGCCGGGGACGCAGAGGACGGGGACCGGGGTCTCGTTGAGCTTGGTGGTCAGCTCCCGCTCCCGCATCAGGATCAGCGGGCGGCCGTCGATGTGCTCCATGGTCTCCAGCCACATATTGACCTGGTAGGCGGAGGCGGCGCTGCCGGAGAAGTAGAGGACGACGGTGGGCCGGTAGGCGCGCAGCCAGTCGTTGACGGCGTCGAGGACGGCCGTGGCGGGCGGCACCCGGCGGGTGAGGAGGTACGGGACGAGGACCGCGGTGCCGAGCAGGCCGAGGGCGACGGTGGTGGCGACGCCCGCGTAGCCGGCGAGCTCCTCGCCGGTGGCGGCGGCGGTCAGTACCCCGATGACGGCGGGCAGGTCGAGATGGAGCATCTTCTGGGCGGCCCGGCGCAGCAGGATCTGCGGCGGGGCGTCCGGGATCCGCAGCCCGCCCGGGGTGATGTTGCGGGTGACGACGGGCAGGGTGCGGTGCAGCCGGATCAGGGTCGTCAGGGCGCCGTGCGGGGCCTGGAGGCCGTAGAAGACGAGGAATCCGGCGACCGCGGTGAAGAAGAGGGTCGTGTCGGCCAGGCCCGCGCGGGCGAGCAGGAGCACCAGCAGGAGCTGGCGGAGCAGGAAGCGGATGGAGAGCCCGGCCCGTACCTTGCTGAGCCGGTTGACCAGATAGCTGCCCCGGTGGTGGAGGTACCAGTCGGCGAGATAGGTGACGGCGGCGGCCGCCGCGAAGGAGGGGATGTGCGGGAGGAGCGCGGCGAGCAGGACGGCGGGATAGCCGAGTCCGATGAGGGCGGCGGCGGCCAGTTCGGACCGGCTGCCGACGCGCGCCAGGCGCATGGCGGTCGAGATCACGGGGAACCTGCTCCAGACGGCGGAAGGAGGGGGAGGAGCGGCGGGAGTCGTACGGAAAGGGCTGGTCGAAGGGGGAGCGGCGGAGGAGCGGCGGGCGGCGGGGAAGCGGCGGGCGCCGGAGGAGCTACGGGTGAGCGGCGGGGCTCAGACGGCGTTCTGCCGGTCGAGCACCGCGGCCAGCGCCGCCTCGAACCCGGAGGCCTCACCCGCGCCCCGGGTCGGGTCCTGCCGCCGTACGTCGACGACGTGCCCGGTCAGCGCGGAGAGCAGGACGTCGAGCGAGGTCCGGGCGACGGCCTCGGACGAGAGCAGGCTGCCCGCGGGCTCCTGGCCGAAGGCTCGGGTGCGCATGGGGGTAGCGGTGCGCTCGGGGTTGACGCAGTTGACCCTGATCCCGTCGGCCGCCCACTCGTCGGCCAGGGCCTGGGTCAGATTGACCATGGCGGCCTTGGTGGACGAGTAGAGGCTGTACTCGGCCCGGCCGCGGGTGTAGCTGGAGGAGGTGTAGAGCAGGAGCTGGCCCCGGCTCTCGGCCAGGTACTTGTAGGCGGCGCGGGCGATCTGCACCGGTGCCAGATAGTTGACGTGCAGCGCTTCGAGGATGGTGCTGTTGTCGGTCTCGGCGAGCCGGCCGATCCGCAGCAGCCCGGCGGTGTTGATCACATAGTCGATCCGGCCGGTCTCGGTGTAGGCGCGGGACAGGGCGTCGTCCACGTGCTCCGGGTTCTCCACATGGGTCCCGGTGGTGGAGCGCCCCAGGGCGTACACCCGGGCGCCGTAGCCGCGGGCGAGCGCGGCGATGTCCGCGCCGATGCCGTACGAGCCGCCGAAGACGATGAGGGTGCGTCCGGCGAGGAGTTCGCGGTAGGCGGCCTCGTCCGCCTGGGCGGGGGCCGCGGTGGAGGCGAGCTGGAACAGCTTGTCGGCGATGAAGACGTCGACCGGCTGGGTCACCTTCATGTTGTACTCGTCGCCCGCGACGACATGGATCGGCACGTCCGGCAGGTACTTGAGGACCACCGAGCAGTCGTCGGTCGCCTGGAAGTTGGGGTCGCCGGCGGCGAGTTCGTACGCCCTGCGGATCGTGGAGAGCTTGAAGGCCTGCGGGGTCTGGCCGCGGCGGAGCCGGGAGCGGTCGGGGACGTCGGTGATGAACTCGCCGTCCTCGCCGTGGGTGCGGGTGACGACGATGGTGTCCGCGGAGGGGATGGCGACGTCGACGGCCCGGTAGCGGCCGAGGGCGTCGACGCAGTCCTGGATGACGCGCTGCGACAGCAGCGGGCGTACGGCGTCGTGAAAGAGGACGTTGACGTCCTCGCCGGGCGCCGTGCTCTCGCCGATGGCGGCGATGGCCCGCTCGGTGGTCTCGTTGCGGGTGGCGCCCCCCTCGATCACCCGCCGTACCTTCGTCAGACCCGCCCCGGCGACGATCCGTTCGACGTCGGGGACGAAGCCGGGCGCCATCAGGACGATCACGTCGTCGACGGCGGCGGCCTCCTCGAAGGCGGCCAGGGTGTGCTCGATGACGGCCTTGCCCGCGATCTTCAGCAGCTGCTTGGGGATCGACAGGCCCACGCGTTGCCCGGTGCCCCCCGCGAGTACGACGGCCGTGGTGCGCGGGCCGGCTACATGTGGTGCGGACACGGCGGAGACAGCGGACACAGACGGACCTAACCTCGAAGCGGCACGGAGCGGGTGCGGAGCGGAGTGATGCTTACACTCTGCGTGACCGTCCCGCAACGCGGTCGCCCGGCCGTCGTCCCACCATGCGGATACGGGAGTTCACCCACCGGTCCCGGTCCGTACGGGCACGAGGGGGTGCCGGAGGTGTCCACGGGGGGTGCCGCGGGGCGGACGGCCCGGCGGCCGTCCGCCCGGCGAGGGGCCGCGACCCCGCGCCCACAGGGGCGGGGCCGGCCGGTTCATCAGCGGTTTCGCAGTTCGAGGACGAGCCGGTTCAGCGGGTCGTAGGCCAGCCGCAGCACGATCAGCCGCTGGTCCTGGCCGCGGATCTTCCGGAGCACCCGGCGGGCCAGGAGCAGGGGCCGCTGCTCGTGCAGCAGCACCTCGGGGCAGCCGCGGACATCACTCTTCCGGAGCACATCGTCAAGGAGCCGTCCGACCGCCGTCGGCCGGTGGTCGGGGTGGTACCGCAGCCACAACTCCCAGGACTCGTCCTCCTGTTCGCGGCGGTCCGCCACCGTCTCGCAGTCGAGGACGACGGAGAAGCCGCGGGTGCCCTCGCGGGTGCCGTGGAAGACGAGTTCGTCGTCCGGATCGCCGCCGCGGCGCAGGACCAGGGTCGGCTCGCCCGCGGGCTCGACCGTGCCGAGGATCCGCCCGGTGAGCGTCAGCCGGTGTTCGTCGATCGCGATGTCGCCGGCTTCGACGTGCTGCCTGCGGACCCAGGAGCGGAACGCCAGCCGGTGGGCCGGGGGTTCGCGGAACGGCACGAGGTGGTGGACGGCCGCCTCGCGGGCGAACCGCTCGGCGGCGTCCAGCGTGCCGCGCTGGTCGACCGTGCGGGCGGTGAGTTCGACCCGGCGGCCGGTCCTCGGGTCGTCGGCGTGGCAGACCCAGTAGCCGTCGGCGAGCCCGGCGTCCGCCGGGACGACGGCCGTACCGTCGGGCGCGAAGGGGAAGACCTTCTCACCGCTCCCGGCGGCCGGGGCCCCGTTCCTGGCGCGCGATCCGCCGCCCCGGCCGCCTCTGCGGTCGGCCCGGCCCTTCTTCCCGCCCGGGGCCGGACCGCCGGACGCGGCACCGCCGGACCCTGCGCCGCCGGACGCGGCACTGCCGGACCCTGCGCCGCCGGACGCGTGCTCGGGCGGTTCGGCCCTGGCGCAGACCAGCCGCAGGCCCGGGTACTTCATCGCGGCGGCGGCCGGTTCCACGATCCGTACGGTCACGGATCCGTCGGCCCCGGCGACGCAGTCGGCGACCGGGGCGAAGGGCCGGACGCCCGGGGCGGGGGCGGCCCGGTGACCGGGTCCCGCTCCGAGGGCCGTGAACAACTCCTCGTACCGCCCGGCGATCACCGCCGAGTCGAAGTCGCGGGCCCGCTCGACGGCCGCGGCGGCGAGCCGGCGGCGCAGCGCCTCGTCCCCGACGAGCCGGAGCAGCGCCGCGGCGACGGCGCCGCTGTCGCCGACGGGGGCCAGCAGCCCGTTCTCGCCGTCGGTGAGGATCTCCCGGGGCCCGTGGTCGCAGTCGGTGGCGACGACCGGCAGCCCGCACCGCATGGCCTCCACGACGCCGATGCCGAAGGACTCGTGGCGGGAGGTGTTGACGGCGATGGAGCCCTTGGCCCACTCGGGTTCCATCGCGGCGCAGGAGCCCATCAGTTCGACCCGGTTGTGCAGGCCGAGCCGGTGGGCGACGCGGCGGATCCGCTCCCGGTCGGGTCCCGGCCCGTAGAGGCGCAGCCGCCAGTCGGGGTGGGCGGCGACGACCCGGGCGAAGGCGTGGAGCAGGGCGTCGTACTGCTTCTCGCGGGTGATGCGGCCCGCCGCGGCGACGATGGTCCGCCGGGCGGGGTCGGTGGGGTCGGCGGGGGCGATGGTGGGCTCGGGGACCCCGTGGGGGACGGCGACGACCCGGGTGTCGGGGTCGGGCAGCTGCTCCCGCCAGGCGTCGGCGTCGGCCGCGGTGAGCGTGACCAGGGCGTCCAGGACGTCGAGCCGGGGCGCGAGTTCGGCGATCAGCTCGGGGGTGTGCTGCCGCAGGCTCTTGTGCTCCTGGCCGATGAGGACGGCGTTCTGCGGGGCGTGGGGGGCGACGGCGGGGACCAGGGCGGGCCGGGTGGCGATGACGACATCCGCGTCGGACGCCGCGTAATGGGCCCGGATCCGCTCGTCGGTGAGCTTGCTGTACTGCCCGTACCGGGGTTCGCGGGGCGGGATCGCCTCGGACGGCTCGCGGTGGGCGGGGTCGTCGGACTCGTCGCCCGGGGAGCCGGGCCTGACGTCGACGAGATCGACCAGGGCGATGCCCCGGCCGATGGTGTACGGGGGTATGTCGTGGTGCCGGAGGACCGACACGATCTCCACCTCATGCCGGCCGGCGAGCGCCTCCGCGAGATTGAGCGTGCCGCGGATGGTGCCACCGATGCCGTAGATCGAGTGTATGAGGAAGGAAATCTTCATCAGGCTCCGTTCGCTGTCCCGGGTCGGTGTGACACTCGCTCACGACCGGCCCGGAGCCGGGACGTCCGCCGTACGACGCGTCATCACGGTGGATGGCGAACGGCGTACGGCGGAGGTGGCGGGGGCTACGGGCCGCGGCGGGCTCCATTCTCCCGAACCCGGGACGTGCGACGCGCCGCGCGGTCGCCGCAAGGGGCTCATGCGGGGTTTGCCCGCGCCACCGGTGGCTTCCGGCGGCCCTCGGGCTCCCGGCGACCGGAATCCGCCGCGGGAGGCGACGCGAAGTACCGGCCACCGCACCGCCCGTGGCCCAACGCGCAGCTCCCCGCGCCCACTACACCCGGGGCGCGGGGAGACTCCCGGCGCGCCGTGTGGCGCGCCGGGCCGGCGGTCTACTTGAAGGGACCGAAGTCGTCGTACGCGCGCTCGGCGTCGTCGCGCTCGGCCTCCCGGTCGCGGCGGCGCTGCGCCGCCGGGCGCGGCTCGTCGAGACGGTGGTCCTCACCGCGGCGGCCGAGCATCTCGGCGCCCGCCATCACGGTCGGCTCCCAGTCGAAGACGACCGCGTTGTCCTCGGGGCCGATGGCGACGCCGTCGCCCGCGCGGGCCCCGGCCTTCATCAGCGACTCCTCCACCCCGAGGCGGTTGAGCCGGTCCGCGAGATAGCCGACGGCCTCGTCGTTGTTGAAGTCGGTCTGGCGCACCCAGCGCTCCGGCTTCTCGCCGCGGACGCGGAACAGCCCGTCCTCCTCGCGGACGACGGTGAAGCCCGTGTCGTCGACGGCCTTGGGACGGATGACGATCCGGGTCGCCTCCTCCCGCGGCTTCGCGGCCCGCGCCTCGGCGACGATCCCGGCGAGGGCGTACGACAGCTCCTTCAGGCCCGTCCTGGCGACGGCGGAGGCCTCGAAGACCCGGTAGCCGCGGGACTCCAGATCACCGCGGACCATCTCGGCCAGGTCCTGGCCGTCCGGGATGTCGATCTTGTTGAGGACGACGACACGGGGCCGGTCGTCCAGGCCGCCGTACTGCTTCAGCTCCTCCTCGATGGTGTCGAGGTCGGAGAGCGGATCGCGGTCCGATTCGAGGGTGGCGGTGTCGAGGACGTGGACGAGCACCGTGCAGCGCTCCACATGGCGGAGGAACTCGAGACCGAGCCCCCTGCCCTGGCTGGCGCCGGGGATCAGACCGGGGACGTCCGCGATGGTGTAGACGGTGGATCCGGCCGTGACGACGCCCAGATTGGGCACGAGGGTCGTGAAGGGATAGTCCGCGATCTTCGGCTTGGCGGCGGAGAGCACCGAGATCAGCGACGACTTGCCGGCCGAGGGGTAGCCGACGAGGGCCACGTCGGCGACGGTCTTCAGCTCCATCACCACATCGCGGGCCTCACCGGGCTCGCCGAGCAGCGCGAAGCCGGGGGCCTTGCGGCGGGAGGAGGCCAGCGCCGCGTTGCCGAGGCCGCCGCGGCCGCCCTGGCCCGCGACGAAGCTGGTGCCGTGACCGACGAGGTCGGCCAGGACATTGCCCTGCTTGTCGAGGACGACGGTGCCGTCCGGCACCGGCAGGATCAGGTCCTTGCCGTCCTTGCCCGAGCGGTTGCCGCCCTCACCGGGCTGACCGTTGGTGGCCTTCCGGTGGGGGCTGTGGTGGTAGTCGAGGAGGGTGGTGACCGACTGGTCGACGACGAGGATCACATCGCCGCCGCGTCCGCCGTTGCCGCCGTCGGGGCCGCCGAGGGGCTTGAACTTCTCACGGTGGACGGAGGCACAGCCGTGGCCTCCGTTACCCGCGGCGGCGTACAGCTCGACGCGGTCCACGAAGGTGGTCATGGGATGTCCTCCAGAAGGGTCACTGCCAGGTTGGCCGGGGACCGGCCGGGATCTCGTACATCTCGTACATCTCGTACGAGGGGAGAGTGCGCGCGCCCCGGGGGCGACGCCCTCTCCTCTACTGCTAACACGCGAAGGGCGGACCCGCTTCCCGCACGGCCCCGGGAACACCCGGGAACCGTGTCGGGAGCGCGATCCGCCCCTCGCGAAACGTGTCGGCTGGTGCCTGTGTCAGGCGACCGGAACGATGTTCACGACCTTGCGGCCACGGTGACGGCCGAACTCGACCGCACCGGCCTGCAGCGCGAACAGCGTGTCGTCGCCGCCACGGCCGACGCCCGCGCCGGGGTGGAAGTGCGTGCCACGCTGGCGGACCAGGATCTCACCGGCGTTGACGACCTGACCGCCGAAGCGCTTCACGCCGAGCCGCTGAGCGTTGGAGTCGCGACCGTTCCGGGTGGACGATGCGCCCTTCTTATGTGCCATGTCTCCTCAGTCCCTTACTTCGCAGCCGCGGGAATGCCGGTGACCTTGATCGCCGTGTACTGCTGGCGGTGGCCCTGGCGACGGCGGTAGCCGGTCTTGTTCTTGTAGCGAAGGATGTCGATCTTGGCGCCCTTGTGGTGGTCCACGATCTCGGCCTGGACCTTGATCCCGGCCAGCACCCACGGGTCGCTGGTCACGGCGTCGCCGTCGACAACGAGCAGGGTAGAGAGCTCTACCGTGTCGCCAACCTTGGCGGTGGGAATCTTGTCAACCTCAACGATGTCACCGACAGCAACCTTGTGCTGACGGCCACCGCTGCGCACGATGGCGTACACGCGGATCTCTCTTTCGCTCAGAACGGGAACCCCTGAAGCCAGCCGCCCGCACGGGCCCGGGGGACCGTGACTGTCCGGATGGGTGAGCGGCCTCTCCTGACGGCGGCGGAAACAGCCGTTGGAGGAAGATGCTCAGGAGCTGGCGCGCTACAGACACGCCGACGGCCAAGGGTACGGGGCGGTCACGGCGGGGGTCAAACCGGGCCGGGCCCGGCCGGAGACCACCACCACCGGGGCCGGCCCGGGGCGCTTCGGAGGCCCGGTTCCCGCCCCGTACGACGCGGAACGCCGTGGCCCCCTCCCACGACTGCGGGAGGGGGCCACGGCTCGGTTCAGCGGGGCCTCACGGCCCCGGGCGTCACCCCTCGGTGGTCGCCGGGACCGTCCCGGGCGCCTGCTGGGCGGCCGCTGCGGTCTTCTTCGTGACGGCCTTCTTCGCGGTCGTCTTCTTGGCCACGCTCTTCTTGGCCGCCGTCTTCTTGGTGGCGGCCTTCTTCGCGGTGGCCTTCTTGGCGGTCTTGCGGGCCGCCTTCTTGGCCGGGGCCGCGGTGTCGCCTTCGGCCTCCGGCGCCTCGGCACCGGCGGAGCCGATCACCACGACCGCGCCCGCGTCGCCCTCACCGGCACCCGTGGGGGAACCGGCGGGAGCGGTGACCTTACGGACCACCCGGCGGCGCGCCCGCGGCGGCGCGGCGGCCTCCGGCTCGGCCTGCTCGGTCTGCCCGGCCGACTCGGCCGGCTCGGAGACGGTCGCCCGCGGCTCCGGCTCGGCGGCCTTCGCCACCACGACGACCTCGGGCTCCGCGACCTCGGCGGTCTTCGGCGCACCGGCCGGGGCGGACGCCTTACGCGTCGCCCGGCGGCGGCCACGGCCCGCGGGAGCGGACTCGGGCGCCTGCTCCGGCTCAGCGGCCGAAACCTCAACGGGGGCGACCGGGGCGACGGGCGCGGCGGCCTCGGCCACCGGCTCGGCGGCCACCGGCTCGACGGCCGCCGGGGCCTCCACCGCCGCGGTCTTCGGCGCACCGCCCGGAGCCGACGCCCTGCGGGTCGCCCGGCGGCGGCCACGGCCGCGCTGAGCCGCGGCCTCCGCCTCGGCGGCGCTGCTGTACAGCTCCTCGTCCGGTACGAAGGCGGGCTCGGCGAGCGCGACCGGCTCGGCCACCTCGGCGGCGACCTCCGCCGCCGACTCGACCGCGTGCTCGTGCTCGTGCTCGTCGGTGGTGGTGTGCTCGTGCGCCGGGGCGGCGTCGCCACCGCGGCCGCGCTTCTTGGACCGCTTGCCGCCACCGCCGCCACCGGCGGCCGTGGCCTGGTCCATGTGGACGATGACGCCGCGGCCGTTGCAGTGGACACAGGTCTCGGAGAAGGACTCCAGCAGGCCCTGGCCGACCCGCTTACGGGTCATCTGGACCAGACCCAGGGACGTCACCTCCGCCACCTGGTGCTTGGTCCGGTCCCGGCCCAGGCACTCCAGCAGCCGGCGCATCACCAGATCGCGGTTGGACTCCAGCACCATGTCGATGAAGTCCACGACGACGATGCCACCGAGGTCGCGCAGCCTGAGCTGGCGCACGATCTCCTCGGCCGCCTCCAGGTTGTTCCTGGTGACGGTCTCCTCCAGGTTGCCGCCCTGGCCGGTGAACTTACCGGTGTTGACGTCGACCACGATCATGGCCTCGGTCTTGTCGATCACCAGCGAGCCGCCGCTGGGCAGCCAGACCTTCCGGTCCAGCGCCTTCATGAGCTGCTCGTCGATGCGGTAGGTCGCGAAGACGTCGACCTCACTCGTCCACCGCTGGAGCCGGTCGGCGAGATCGGGCGCGACGTGCGAGACATAGCCGTGGACGGTCTCCCACGCCTCGTCACCGCTGACGATGACCTTGGAAAAGTCCTCGTTGAAGATGTCCCGTACGACCCGGACCGTCATGTCCGGCTCGCCGTAGAGCAGGGTCGGCGCGCCGCCGCCCTTCGCCTTCTTCGCGATCTCTTCCCACTGCGCCTGCAGCCGCTCGACGTCGCGGCGCAGCTCGTCCTCGCTCGCGCCCTCGGCGGCGGTGCGCACGATGACGCCCGCGTCCTCGGGAACGATCTTCTTGAGGATGGTCTTCAGCCGGGCCCGCTCGGTGTCGGGCAGCTTACGGCTGATACCGGTCATCGAGCCCTCGGGCACGTACACGAGGTAACGGCCGGGGAGGGAGACCTGGCTGGTCAGCCGGGCGCCCTTGTGGCCGATCGGGTCCTTGGTGACCTGGACCAGCACGGACTGGCCGGACTTGAGGGCCGACTCGATCCGGCGCGGGCCGTGGGCCAGGCCGAGCGCCTCGAAGTTGACCTCACCGGCGTACAGGACGGCGTTGCGGCCCTTGCCGATGTCGACGAAGGCGGCCTCCATCGACGGCAGGACGTTCTGCACCTTGCCCAGGTAGACATTGCCGACGTACGACGTCGACTGCTCCTTGTTGACGTAGTGCTCGACGAGGATGTCGTCCTCCAGCACGCCGATCTGGGTGCGCTCGCCGCTCTGGCGGACGACCATGACGCGCTCGACGGCCTCACGGCGGGCCAGGAACTCGGCCTCGGTGATGATCGGAACCCGGCGCCGGCCCTGCTCGCGGCCCTCGCGGCGACGCTGCTTCTTGGCCTCCAGACGCGTCGAGCCCTTGATGGACTGGACCTCGTCGGACGCCTCCTCACGGGTACGGGTACGGGGCTCGCGGACCTTGACGACCGTGCGCTCCGGGTCGCCGGCGCCCGGCTCCTCGTCTCCGCCGTGGTCACCGCTGCGACGACGGCGACGGCGGCGGCGACGGCTGCTGGCGGAGCCCGCGCCGCCGCCGGCCGTCTCCTCCTGCTCGGCGTCGGCGTCCGCGGCGTCGTATTCGGCGTCCGCGTCCGCGTCGGTCTCGTCCTCGGCGGACGTGTCGGA
>NZ_JBHYZV010000029.1:41145-91164 GCF_042753905.1 Streptomyces sp. NPDC059248
GCGCCCTCGGTGTCCTCGTCGGACTCCGGGTGCTCGGCGGAGTCTCCGCGACGGCGGCGACGGCCGCCGCGGCGGCGACGACGGGAGGGGCGGTCCTCGGACTCGTCCTGCTCCTCCGCCTCGTCGGCGGCCTCGGGCTCCGCTTCGGCGGGCTCGACGGCCTCGGCGACGGGCTCGGCGGGCTGCTCGGGGGCTTCGGCGCGACGACGACGGCGACGACGGCCGGCCGGCTCGGCGGCGGGCTCGGCCGGGGTCTCGACCGGCTGCTCCACCGCCTCTTCGAGCTCGTCGGTCTCTTCCGTCTCCTCGGGCGCCTCGTACGCGGCGGCGGCCGCGGCGGCCGTCTCCGGGGTCTGGAACATCGGCTCGGCGAAGACCGGGGCCTGGAAGACGGCGACGGCGGGGCGGGCGGCCCGGCGCTTCGCGCCACCGGCCTCGGGGGGCTCGGCGGTGAACTGCGGGGCGACGACCCGGCGGCGGGAACGGCCCCGGCTCGCTGCGCTCTCGGCGGCGGCGACCTGGTCGCCGTGGGCGGCGATCTCGGTCACGGCGTTACCGGGCAGCGTCTCGCCGGACCCGGCGGCCTCGGCCGCGACGGGCTCGGGAGAGGTGGTCTTACGGGTGGCGCGGCGACGGGCACGCGGCGCGGGCTCCTCCGCCACGGCCTCGGCGACCGGCTCGACAACCGTCTCGGCGGCGACCGGCTCGGGGGACGTGGTCTTACGGGTGGCCCGGCGGCGGGCACGCGGCGCGGGCTCCTCCACGACGGCCTCGGCGACGGGCTCGGCGACGACCGGCTCGACAGCGGCCTCGACCGCGACCGGCTCCGGCGAGGTGGTCTTACGGGTCGCGCGGCGACGGGCGCGGGGAGCGGGCTCCTCCGCCACCGCCTCCGCTACAGCCTCGGCGACGACCGGCTCGGCGACCGCGTCGGCGGACGTCGCCTTACGGGTGGCACGGCGACGGGCACGCGGAGCGGACTCCTCCACGACGGCCTCGGCTACGGGCTCGGCGACCGGCTCGACAACCGCCTCGGCGGCGACCGGCTCGGGGGACGTGGTCTTACGGGTGGCCCGGCGACGGGCCCGCGGAGCGGGCTCCTCCGCCACAGCCTCGGCTACGGGCTCGGCGACGACCGGCTCGGCGGCGACGGGCTCCGGGGCGGTGGCCGCGCGTGTCGCCCGGCGGCGCTTGCGCGGGGCCTCCTCCTCGGCCGGCTCCGCCGCCACCGGCTCGGTGGTGGTCTCGGCCGCGACCGGCTCGGCGGACGTCGCCTTGCGCGTGGCGCGGCGGCGGGTACGCGGCGCGGCCTCCTCGGCCACGGCGTCCGCGGCGGGCGGTCCCGCGGGGCGGGAGGCGGCGCGGCGGCGGCGCGGGGGCAGGGTGTCGCTGGGGCTGTCGGCCCCGGGGGTGGTGGTTCCGGCGGTGCCGGATTCGTTCGACTCGTGCATGCGGGCGGTTCTCCCGTCACGCTCCCGGGCGGACGCGTTCACGGTCCGGCCATGTCCGCGCTCGGCGCGGTGATGCCGTCCGGGGCGAGGCCGCCGCACGGGAGCTGAATTGTCTGGCTCGCCGGTTCCGTGCGCGATGTACACACGGCCTGGCGAAAGTCTTGTGGTCTTCCGCGGCCCGACCCAGGTGGCTTCCGCGTACGAGGGCCGCGCTCGACGACGATCCGGTCGCGAACGGGACCGGACCCGCGTCCCCGTGGGGACGCCCTCGCGTCATCGAGGGGAGACGGTCCCGGCGGCCATGGTTGGAGCGGCCGGTACTGCCTCGCGGTCGACTGCGAGCGGGTCGGTCACCGTGCCGGACTCCTCGTCGAAGAGCCCCTGCGCCAGCCTGGTCACCGCTGCGGGGACCGGCGGCGCCAGGTCGGCCACAGCGCGGAGACCGGACAGGACGTCGTCGGGTCGTACAGCAGGCGTCACGTGCCGTACTACCAGCCGCAGTATCGCACAGGCCCGCGCCGGCGGCCCATCGGCCTGCGGGGGGAACACGTCGAGTGACACGACCGCGCCGCGGGCGTCGAAGGTCCGCATGCCGTTCTTCGTCCGCCGCTCGACCTCGACGGTGTCGGCCGCGAGGAAGGCCGTGACGGCCCGTTCGGCGTCCGCCGGGTCGACCCGGTCGAGCCGGAGCTCCCAGACGGAGGCGGTCAGCCGGTCGGCGAGCCCGGACGTACGGGCCTCGACGGCGTCGGTGATGTCGAGACCGTCCGGCAGCGACTCGTTGAGCAGGTCGCGGAGCGCGTCGGGGTCCCGGGTCTCGGTGAGGGCGATCTCCAGGTACTCGGCCTCGGAGCCGGTACCGGTGGGGGCG
Organism: Streptomyces sp. NPDC059248; assembly: GCF_042753905.1. Classification (NCBI taxonomy): domain Bacteria; kingdom Bacillati; phylum Actinomycetota; class Actinomycetes; order Kitasatosporales; family Streptomycetaceae; genus Streptomyces; species Streptomyces sp. NPDC059248. The sequence continues at coordinate 43,468 of NZ_JBHYZV010000029.1, forward strand.
GCGTTGGCGTACGACACCTTCGGGTGCGGGGTGAAGCCCGCCGAGTACGCCATGGGCACCTCGGCCCGGCGCAGAGCCCGCTCGAAGGCGCGCTGGAAGTCTCGGTGGCTGGTGAACCGGAGGCGGCCGCGCTTGGTGTAGCGCAGGCGGATGCGCTGTACCGCGGGTGCGGGCGGTGGGCCTTCGGGCTGTCGCTTGCCCAGTGGTTCTTCTCCTCGGTGCGGGGCGGTCGCGGGTGACGCCGCCCTCGGAATGCCTGATGTCCCGTGGGCGCCCGCCCGGCTCGCACCCGCTTCGCGCGGGGGAGCCCGGGGGCGGGCCGCCGCTGTCCGTGACAGTCGTTCTTCTACCCAGAGTACGCGCCGGGGCCCCCACCGGTTCCCGGGGTTCCGGGACGGATACCGGCGGCGATGCCGGATTCCCGGGTACGGGCGCCGTCCGCGGGGGCGGCCGGGACCGCCCCCCGGGGGACTACTTCACCACCGTCAGCGGGAGCAGCTTCTTGCCGGTGGGGCCGATCTGGATGTCCAGGCCGAGCTGGGGGCAGACCCCGCAGTCGAAGCAGGGGGTCCAGCGGCAGTCCTCGACCTCGGTCTCGTCGAGGGCGTCCTGCCAGTCCTCCCAGAGCCAGTCCTTGTCGAGCCCGGAGTCGAGGTGGTCCCAGGGGAGGACCTCCTCGTAGGTACGCTCCCGGGTGGTGTACCAGTCGACGTCCACGCCGTACGCGGGGAGCGCCTTGCCGGCACAGGCCATCCAGCGGTCGTACGAGAAGTGCTCGCGCCAGCCGTCGAAGCGGCCGCCGTCCTCGTAGACGGCGCGGATCACATCGCCCACGCGGCGGTCGCCGCGCGAGAGCAGGCCCTCGACGATGCCGGGCTTTCCGTCGTGGTAGCGGAAGCCGATGGAGCGGCCGTACTTCTTGTCGCCGCGGATCTTGTCGCGGAGCTTCTCCAGCCGGGCGTCGGTGGCCTCGGCGGAGAGCTGCGGGGCCCACTGGAAGGGGGTGTGCGGCTTGGGGACGAAGCCGCCGATGGAGACGGTGCAGCGGATGTCCTGGGAGCCGGAGACCTCCCGGCCCTTGGCGATGACGTTGACCGCCATGTCGCCGATCTGGAGGACGTCCTCGTCGGTCTCGGTGGGCAGACCGCACATGAAGTACAGCTTCACCTGGCGCCAACCGTTGCCGTAGGCGGTGGCGACCGTACGGATCAGGTCCTCCTCCGAGACCATCTTGTTGATGACCTTGCGCAGCCGCTCGGAGCCGCCTTCGGGGGCGAAGGTGAGGCCGGAGCGGCGGCCGTTGCGGGTCAGCTCGTTCGCCAGGTCGACATTGAAGGCGTCGACGCGGGTGGACGGGAGGGAGAGCCCGATCTTGTCAGCCTCGTACCGGTCGGCGAGTCCCTTGGCGACGTCGCCGATCTCGGAGTGGTCGGCACTGGAGAGCGAGAGCAGGCCGACCTCCTCGAAGCCGGTCGCCTTCAGACCCTTGTCGACCATCTCGCCGATGCCGGTGATGCTGCGTTCCCGCACCGGGCGGGTGATCATGCCCGCCTGGCAGAACCGGCAGCCGCGGGTGCAGCCGCGGAAGATCTCCACGGACATCCGCTCGTGGACGGTCTCGGCCAGCGGGACCAGCGGCTGCTTGGGGTAGGGCCACTCGTCGAGGTCCATGACGGTGTGCTTGGAGACCCGCCACGGCACGCCGGAGCGGTTCGGTACGACCCGGCCGATCCGCCCGTCGGGCAGATACTCGACGTCGTAGAAGCCGGGGACGTACACCCCGCCGGTCTTCGCGAGCCGGAACAGCACCTCCTCGCGCCCGCCGGGGCGGCCCTCGGCCTTCCAGGCGCGGACGATGTCGGTGATGTCGAGGACGGCCTGCTCGCCGTCGCCGATGACGGCGCAGTCGATGAACTCGGCGATCGGCTCGGGGTTGAAGGCCGCGTGGCCGCCCGCGAGGACGATCGGGTCGTCGATCCCGCGGTCCTTCGCCGCCAGCGGGATGCCGGCGAGGTCGAGGGCGGCCAGCATGTTCGTGTACCCCAGCTCGGTGGAGAAGCTGAGGCCGAAGACGTCGAACGCGCCGACCGGACGGTGGGAGTCGACCGTGAACTGCGGGACGCCGTGCTCCCGCATCAGCTCCTCCAGGTCCGGCCAGACGCTGTACGTCCGCTCGGCGAGCACACCCTCGCGCTCGTTCAGTACCTCGTAGAGGATCATGACGCCCTGGTTGGGCAGTCCGACCTCGTACGCGTCCGGGTACATCAGCGCCCAGCGGACGTCACACGACTCCCACGGCTTGACGGTGGAGTTCAGCTCACCGCCGACGTACTGGATCGGCTTCTGCACATGCGGGAGCAGAGCCTCTAGCTGTGGGAAGACCGACTCGGCAGCAGACATCTCAGAGATCTCAGGGCTTTCGTGAGCTGGCAGGGGTGACCATCCAGCGTACCCCGATCGGACGATGCCCTCAGCCGACGCCGTGCTGGTGCAACTTCCCCCGGTCGGCGGCGGCCCAGACGTCCGGCAGCTCCAGCTCCCGGTCGGCGGCGGCCCGCTGCTCACGCCCGTACAGGAGTCCCCAGGTGAAGGCCGACTCCCCCGCCGCGTGCGCCTGGATCGCGATATCGCGCAGGGTGTCCCGGGCGACGACGCTGTCCTGGTGCTCGCCGAGCACGGTCTGGACCGCCTTCATCCGTTTGGCGAACCACCGGGCGGGGCGGCCGAGGGCCGCGGTGGCCGCCTCGCCCGCGTACCGGGCGCGTTTGGCGGCCTTGCGGGCGTCGTGCATGGCCAGATCGCGGTCCCTGCCCGCGGGCAGGGAGAGGGCGTGGTCGATCCGCTCGGAGAGCCGCCCGTAGTCCTTGAGCAGCGCCTTGGGCAGGACGGCTTCCGGCGCGCCCGCGGCCCGTTTGCGCAGCGGTGGATCGGCGAGCAGGGTGTCGAGGGCGGTGAGCAGGGCGAGATAGCGGGCGCTGTCGAGGGCGGTCAGGGCGCGGCGGCGGGCGCCGGAGCCGCGGGAGGCCGTCCAGATCCGCAGCCGGCCGCGGACGGGGCCCAGCAGCAGGGGCCTGGGGAGGGCGTCGAGTCCGCCCCGCAGCCGTTCGGCCAGGACCTCGGTGTCGCGGGCCGCGCCCAGCTCGCCCGCCAGCCATTTCAGCTCCTCGCCGACCGGGTCGGTGACGGCGCGGTCGAGTACCGAGGAGTACGAGCGGAACGCGCTGCGCAGCCTGCGGGTGGCGACCCGCATCTGGTGGACGGCGTCGGGGGTGTTGCGGCGTACCCCGGGGTCGTGGGCGAGGAGGGCGGTGACCTGCTCGCGCAGATAGACCAGGACGGAGGAGCCCGCGTCGTCGCCGGGGGCGGGCGGGGCGGGGGCGAAGGCGGCGTCGAGGCCGGTCTCGCCGAGGGCGCGGGCCAGCTTGGAGGGGGCGTCGGCGGCCCTGATACCGGCCTTGCGGAGGCGTTTGCCGACCTTGTCGAGAAGGGCCGGATCGCCGTCGTCGGCGAGTTCGACCTCGATCTCGTCCCAGCCCGCGGTCCGCCCGTCGTCGAGCCGTTCGGCGCGTACCGCGTCCCGGCTCAGCTCGGCGAGGAGGACGCCGTCCGCGTCGAGGAGGTGGTGGATCTCCCGGGTGGAGAGCAGCCGGATCACGGGTTCCGGCTCGGTGGACCTGGTGCGGGCCCGGATCAGGGCCCGCAGGGCGCGGGGCAGCGCCGGGGAGAGCGGGGCCGTGATCTCGTCGCGCACTCCGGGGGCGACGGGCAGTTTGAGGTGCCAGCCCGCGTCGGCGCCGCCGGTACGGCGCCGGAGGGTGATGGACGCGGCGGCGAGCCGCAGGTCCTGGGTGTCGTAGTAGACCGCGTCGAGTTCGGTGGTGCCCTGGTCGACGACGGTGGAGACGCCCGGCACCCGGGTCAGGTCGGGCAGCCGGGTCTCGGGAGTGGCTTCGTACTTCCGCTCGATTTCGCGCTTCGTGTCCGCCATACATCGAATCTAATTCGGGATGATTCGTTACGGCAGCCCCGGAACACCGCCGAATCGCGCGTTCGCCGTGCTCGGGCGGTGTTCCGGGGGCCGGGCGGGACGGGCCGGGTGGTGGCTCAGGCCGTTATGGGGCGCTGTACCCGGATGGACTGGAGGAGTCCGACCGCCACCCAGACGGCGAACATGGACGAGCCGCCGTAGGAGACGAACGGCAGCGGGAGTCCCGCGACCGGCATGATGCCGAGGGTCATCCCGATGTTCTCGAAGGACTGGAAGGCGAACCAGGCGATGATGCCGGCCGCCACGACGGTGCCGTACAGCTCGGTGGTCTCCCGGGCGATCCGGCAGGCCCGCCACAGCACGACGCCCAGCAGGACCAGGATCAGCGCGGCACCGACGAAGCCCAGTTCCTCGCCCGCGACGGTGAAGACGAAGTCGGTCTGCTGCTCGGGAACGAACTGCCCGGTGGTCTGGGACCCCTTGAACAGCCCGGTGCCCATCAGCCCGCCGGAGCCGATGGCGATCCGGGCCTGGTTGGTGTTGTAGCCGACACCCGCCGGGTCCAGCTCGGGGTTGGCGAAGGCGGCGAACCGGTTGATCTGGTACTCGTCGAGCAGTCCGAGCGCGGCGACCAGGACGGCACCGGCCACCCCGCCGCCGATGAGTCCGAGGACCCAGCGGTTGGGCGCCCCGGAGGCGAGCAGCACCCCGAGGACGATCACCACCATCACCATCACGGAGCCGAGGTCGGGCATCCGCATGATGATCAGCATCGGTACGACGGCGAGCACCAGCGATTTGGCGATGACGCGGTGGTCGGGATGGGCCGTATCGCCCGCGTCGACCCGGGCCGCCAGCAGCATCGCCATACCCAGAATGATGGTGATCTTGACGAACTCGGACGGCTGGATGGTGAGGCCGCCGCCGATCACCAGCCAGGCGTGGGCGCCGTTGATCGTCGCCCCGAGCGGGGTCAGCACCAGCAGGATCAGGAGGATGGAGATGCCGTACAGCACGGGGACGGCGCCGCGCAGGGTGCGGTGGCCGAGCCAGATGGTGCCGACCATCAGGGCCAGGCCGATGCCGGTGTTGAGGGTGTGCCGGAAGAGGAAGTAGTACGGGTCGCCCTGGTTCAGCTCGGTGCGGTTGCGGGTGGCGGACCACACCAGCAGGGCCCCGATGGCGCTGAGGGCGAGGGCGGAGAACAGCAGGGGCCAGTCGAGGCGGCGGACCATCGAGTCGCGCGAGCTGAGCTGCGCCCACAGTCCACCGCGTCGTGGGCCGTAGCCGGAGACGGAGAAGCCATTGGTGCCGGCCATGTGCCCTTAGTCCCTCCGAGCGGGTGGTCCCGCGAGCCGCTGATCCTGGTCCTGCTGGTCCTGCTGGTCCTGGTCCTGCTGATTCGGGTCCTGCTGGTTCTGCTGGTTCTGGTCCTGCCGGGTGTCGGCGGTGCCCTGTTCGTCCTCCGGCTTCGGGGGGACGTACGGCTTGATCTCGGGCGCGTCGATGTTCCCGTCGGGCTGGACCTTCGGCAGCGTCTTCTGCGGTCCGGGCAGCAGGGCCCGCTTCAGGTCCTGGCCGCCCTTCTCGTCGAGGCCGTACATCGCCTCGTAGATATTGCGGACCGCGGGTCCGGACGCGCCCGAACCCGTACCGCCCTGGGAGATCGTCATCACGATCGTGAAGTCGTCCGTGTACGTGGCGAACCACGAGGTGGTCTGCTTGCCGAAGACCTCGGCCGTGCCCGTCTTGGCGTGCATCGGGATCTTGTCGTGCGGCCAGCCCTGGAACCGCCAGGCGGCCGAGCCGGTCTTCACGACTCCCGCGAGGGCATCGTTTATCTGGTCCCTGGTCTGCTTGTCCATCGGCAGCCTGCCGTGCGACTTCGGCTTGATCTCCTCCACCTTCCTGCCGTCGGGGCTGATGATCGCCTTGCCGACGGTGGGGTTGTAGAGCGTGCCGCCGTTGGCGATGGCCGCGTAGGCGGTCGCCATCTGTATCGGGGTGACGAGGATGTCGCCCTGTCCGATGGAGTAGTTCACCGAGTCACCGGCGCGCATCTGGTTGCCTTCGAGGCAGTTCTCGTACGCGACCTGCTCGCCGTAGTCCCCGCCCTTCTTGCCGGTCTTGCACCAGGACTCCTTGTTGGCCTCCCAGAAGCTCTGCTTCCACTCCCGGTCCGGAACCCGGCCCTTGACCTCGTTCGGCAGGTCGATCCCGGTCTCCGAGCCGAGCCCGAAGTCGTGGGCGGTGCGGTAGAACCAGTTCTTGGCGTCCTTCTTCGGCTTGATGCCGCCGTCCTTGGCCCACTCGTTGTACGCGAGGCCGTAGTAGACCGTGTCGCAGGAGACCTCCAGGGCCCGGCCGAGGCTGATGGAGCCGTAGCCCTTGGACTCGAAGTTCTTGAACTCCCGGCCGCCGAAGGAGAGCGACGACGGGCAGGGATAGTTGCCGTCGAACTCGTAGCCGGCCCGGACGGCGGCGGCCGAGGAGACGATCTTGAAGATCGAGCCGGGGGCCGCCTGGCCCTGGATGGCCCGGTTCAGTAGCGGGAAGTTGGAGTCGTCGCTGGTCAGGGCGGCGTAGTCCTTGGCCGAGATACCGCCGACCCAGGCATTGGGGTCATAGGTCGGCAGGGACGCCATGGCGACGACCCGGCCGGTCTTGTTCTCCATGACGACGACGGCGCCCGCGTCGGCCTTGTAGTTCACCTGGGTGTTGCGGTCGAGTTCCTTGCGGGCGGCCTTCATCGCCTCGTTCAGCTCGTACTCCGCGACCGCCTGCACCCGGGCGTCGATCGACGTGACCAGGTTCGCCCCGGCCCTGGCCTGGTCGCGTTCGGCCTCGCCGATCACCCGGCCCAGGTTGTCGACCTCGTAACGGGTGATCCCGGCCTTGCCGCGGAGCGCCTTGTCGTAGGTGCGTTCGATGCCGGAGCGGCCCACCTGGTCGGAGCGGAGATAGGGCGATTCGCTGTCCTTGGCCTTCTGGATCTCACCGTCGGTGACGGGTGAGAGATAGCCGAGGACCTGGGCGGTGTTGGCCTTGCCGGGCGCGGTGTAGCGGCGGACGGCGGTGGGTTCGGCGGTGATGCCCCCGAAGTCCTCCGCGCGCTCCCGGATCTGGAGCGCCTGCTGGGTGGTGGCCTCGTCCGTGACCGGGATGGGCTGGTAGGGCGAGCCGTTCCAGCACGGCTTGGGGGTCTTGGAGTCGCAGAGCCTGACCTTGTCCATGACCTCCTTCGGCTTCATGCCGAGGACGTCCGCGAGCCGGGTGAGGACGGCCTTGCCGTCGTCCGGCATCTTCATCAGCTCGGTACGGGACGCGGAGACCACGAGACGGGTCTCGTTGTCGGCGAGCGCCACGCCGCGGGCGTCCAGGATGGAGCCCCGGACCGCGGGCTGGACGACCCGCTGGACGCCGTTGTTCTTCGCCTCGTCCGTGTACTCCTGGCCGTTGCGGATCTGGAGGTACCAGAGCCGCCCGCCGAGGGTGAGGAGGAGGGAGAAGACCAGGACCTGGATGACGACGAGCCGGATCTGGACCCGGGGGGTCCGGCCGGTCTCCGGGATGTTGCTCATGGTGTGTGTGCCCCTCCCTCGGTCACAGTCGCTTGACGCCCTTGATCCGGCCCGCGCGTGAGGCCCTCGACCGGGCGGACCGCAGTCTGAGGCCGCCGCGCTGGCTGCCGATCCGCAGTCCGGTGCCGGAGGCCAGCCAGCCGGACGAGACGTCCCCGCCGCCCTGGGCCTCGGTCACCGGGTCGTTCTCCGTCCGGCGGGCCAGGGCCATCACGACCGGCACGGTGAACGGGGCGAGCAGCAGATCGTAGACCGCCGCCGTGAACAGCAGACCGCCCAGGCCCACCTGACGGGCCGCGCTGTCGCCGACGAGGGCGCCCACGCCCGCGTAGAGCAGGGTGGAGCCGACGGCCGCGGCGACGACCACGACCATCGGTCCGGTGGCGGAGCGGACCTTGCCGTCCTGGGGGCGGGCGAGCCCCGCGAGATAGCCGATCACGCAGAGGACCAGGGCGTACCGTCCGGCGGCGTGGTCGGCGGGTGGCGCGAGGTCGGCGAGGAGTCCGGCGCCGAAGCCGATCAGGGCGCCGGAGACGTGCCCGTAGACGAAGGCCAGTCCGAGGACGGTGAGCAGCAGCAGATCGGGGACGGCGCCGGGCAGCTGGAGCCGGGCGAGTACGGAGACCTGGACGACGAGCGCGACCACCACGAGCGCGCTGGACAGCAGGATCCGGTTGATGCGCATACGGATCTCCTACCGCTGCTCGTCGGTCTGGCCTGCGGGGCGGCCCGGTGGTGTCGCGTCGGCCCGTCCGGGGTCCGGGCCCGGGGCCTGTCCGGTGTCCCGGGCGGCGTTCGGATCCGCGTTCGGGTCCGGGTTCGGGTCGGCGCCCTGTGCCGTACCGGGATCGGCGTTCGGGTCGGCGTTCTGATCGGTGCCCGGCACGGTGCCGGTGTCGCCGCCCTGCTGCCGCAGATCGGCCGACGCCGACGGGTTGACCGTGACGGTGACGGTCGGTACGGGCTTGACCTTGGGCTTGGGCGGCAGGACGGAGTCGCGCGGGTCGCTGCCGGGCGCGGCGACGACGACCCCGACGATGTCCAGCCGGCTGAAGCCCACATAGGGGCGGACGTAGACGGTACGGGTCAGATCGCCGCCGAGCGGGTCGACCTTGACGACCTCGCCGATCGGGACGCCGGGGACGAACGGCCGGGACGCCTGCGAGCCGAAGGTGACCATCCGGTCGCCCTTCTTCACCTTCGACTTGCCGTTGAGGAGCTGTACGGAGACGGGGCGGTCGCCCTGCCCGGTGGCGAAGCCGAGTTCGTCGGTCTTCTCCATCCGGGTGCCGACGGTGAAGCGGGGGTCGTTGGCGAGCAGCACGGTGGCGGTGCCGGGGCCGACGGTGGTGACCCGGCCGACCAGGCCGTCACCGTTGATGACGGTCATGTCCCGCTTGATTCCGTCCTCGGAGCCGACGTCGACGGTGACGGTCCAGGAGAAGCCCTGAGCCGCTCCTATGGCGATGACCTCGGCGGCCTTGACCCGGTACTGTCCGGCGCCCGCGGTCCGCAGCAGCTTGTCCAGCTCCCGGGCCCGGCTGCCGTTGCGGTCGTCGCTGCCGAGCTTCGTCCGCAGCTCGGCGTTCTCCCGCTCCAGCTCGGTGATGCGGTTGTGCCGCTCCCCCGAGTCCCGGATCGCCCCGATGGCGTTGCCCACGGGATCGACGGCGGTCGCCACGCCGTTCTGGACCGGACCGAAGACGGTCGCGGCGGCCTGCCGGGCGCCGTCGACCGGTGAGTCCTCGCCGCCGCGGATATCCACCGTGATCAGTGCGAACGCGATGGCGATCAGCAGCACCAGGAGCAGCCGGCTCTCTCGTGTGTCCCTCACGTGCGGCGGCCGTGCCTTCCTCGTCGGAATGTCGGTGTCGTGATGGTCGTGATGGTCGTGATGTTCTTCCGTACCGCTCGACGATCGTCACCGCTCGGCGATCGTCACTGCCCGGCGATCGTCCGTACGGGTCGGCAGACGCCCGTACCGGGGTTCCCGGGACCCGTCCGGGCTCCGGGGCCGATCGCCCCTCCCCCGCGCGCCCCGACCGCCGGCGCGCCCTCGTGCGCATTGTTCTGTTGGTACGTCACCGGCCGCCCGACCGGTCCGACCGGGCGGTCCGGCCGGCCGCTAGCGCCGGGGCTGGGCGTCCAGCACCTGCTGGAGCGCCTCGAACTCCTCGACGCACTTGCCCGACCCGAGCGCCACCGAGTCCAGCGGGTCCTCGGCGATATGGATCGGCATCCCGGTCTCCCGGCGCAGCCGCTCGTCGAGTCCGCGCAGCAGCGCCCCGCCGCCGGTGAGCACGATCCCCCGGTCCATCACGTCGCCGGAGAGCTCCGGCGGACACTTGTCGAGGGTCGTCTTCACGGCGTCGACGATCGCGTTGACCGGCTCCTCGATCGCCTTGCGGACCTCGGCCGCCGAGATGACCACGGTCTTGGGCAGCCCGGAGACCAGGTCGCGCCCGCGGATCTCGGTGTGCTCGTCCTGTTCGAGATCATAGGCCGAACCGATGGTGATCTTGATGGATTCGGCGGTGCGCTCACCGAGGAGGAGGGAGTACTCCTTCTTGATGTGCTGGATGATCGCGTTGTCCAGCTCGTCGCCCGCCACCCGGATGGACTGTGCCGTGACGATTCCGCCGAGGGAGATCACGGCGACCTCGGTGGTGCCGCCGCCGATGTCGACGACCATGTTGCCGGTGGCCTCGTGGACCGGGAGCCCGGAGCCGATGGCCGCGGCCATGGGCTCCTCGATGATGTGCACCTGGCGGGCCCCCGCCTGGGTGGACGCCTCGATGACGGCGCGGCGCTCGACGCCCGTGATGCCGGAGGGCACACAGACGACGACCCGGGGCCGGGCCAGATAACGACGCTTGTGGATCTTGAGAATGAAGTAACGGAGCATCCGCTCCGTGATCTCGAAGTCGGCGATCACGCCGTCCTTGAGCGGCCGGACGGCCACGATGTTCCCCGGCGTCCGGCCGATCATCTTCTTCGCCTCGGAGCCGACCGCGAGAATGCCACCGGTGTTGGTGTTGATCGCGACGACGGACGGCTCGTTGAGAACGATCCCCCGGCCCCTGACGTACACCAGCGTGTTGGCGGTCCCGAGGTCGACAGCCATATCACGGCCGATGAACGACATGTTCTTCCCCAACAGGATGCGTGACGCCTTCCCTGCGGGAGCTTTGACGGCTCTTCAGGAAGGCGTGGATGGATGCTTGTGGAGTGGCGACTTCCATCGTAGTGCCGCCACGGGTGAAGCGGCGCGGTGGACCGCCTCTTGTAATAGGTGACGTGGTGTCGCAGCGATGCGTTCCCGAAAAGTGTCCGCATATGCCGACAGGCGACCGAATTCCTTCGGTCGCCCCAGGTCACCGAAGTCCACCCACCCGTTTGACGACGCCGAACGGGCTCTTACGGTTCCACCGGGCCGGCGGGAACCGGCGTATCGTCAGGAAAGACCGGGGAAGAAGATCTTCTGTTCCCGAATGGCGGACTCGGCGGAGTCCGAGGCGTGGATGAGATTCTCGCGGACGATGGTTCCATAATCCCCCCGGATGGAGCCGGGCGGTGCGGCGATCGGGTCCGTCGGGCCCGCCAACTGGCGTATGCCCTCGATCACCCGGTCACCCTCGACGACGAGCACGACGACCGGCCCGGAGAGCATGAACTCGACCAGCGGCTCGTAGAAGACCTTGCCCACGTGCTCGGCGTAGTGCCGCTCCAGGGTGGGACGGTCCAGGGTCCGCTGCTCCATCTCCTCGATGGTCCAGCCGGCCTTGGCCTCGATCCGGCCGAGGATCTCGCCGACGAGCTTACGGCGCACGGCGTCCGGCTTCAGGATGACGAGGGATCGTTCCGTCATGTGTGGTGCTCCTTGCGATGTTCGTTAGCGGTGGTGCGAGATTATCGCCCATCACTCGAACAGCGGCAGGCGGTCCGGAAGACGACCTGCCACATCGGCTCGTAGCACCCCGAAGAACCCGAACGTCACCGAACGCGCTACGCGGGATCCGCGTTCCCCGACTCGGCGGCCCAGCGGGCCTTCGCCTCGTCGATCTTCCGCCCGTAGTGGACGGAGGCCCACCACAGGCCGGCGAAGCAGACCCCGAGGAGGAACATCATCGGAACCACGAAGCCGCTGGCGATCAGCCCGATCTGGAGCACCCAGCCGAGCTGCACCCCGCCCGGCCTGGTGAGCATCCCGCACAGCAGCAGCGACAGCGCCATGGCGATCCCGCAGACCGTCCAGACGGTGCCGACGGTCAGACTGTCGTCCTTCATCGCCACCAGGCCCGCGAAGCCGATCACGAAGAACTCGCCGATCAGTGTGGACGCCGCGAGGGTACGCATCGCTTCTCAGCCCTTCTTCAGCAGCAGCCGGGCCTCGCCGGCCGTGAACACCGAACCGGTCACGAGCACCCCGGCGCCCGCGTACTCGGCCTCCTCCTCGGCGAGGGAGACCGCCGCCTCCAGCGCGTCGTCCAGCCGCGGCTCGACCACCACCCGCTCGTCGCCGAAGACCTCCACGGCGATCGCCGCCAGCTCGTCGGGGTCCATGCTCCGCCCGGTGGAGTTCCGGGTGATCACGATCTCCGTGAACACCGGCTCGAACGCCTCCAGCAGACCGCGGACGTCCTTGCCGGCGCTGGTGCCCACGACGCCGATCAGCCGGGAGAAGCCGAACGCCTCCGTCATCGCCTCGGCCGTCGCCCGGGCGCCCGCCGGATTGTGGGCCGCGTCCAGCACGACCGTGGGGCTGCGGCGGACGACTTCCAGCCGCGCCGGGCTGCTCACCCTCGCGAACGCCCGCCGCACCGTCTCCAGGTCCAGGACCCGCGCGTGTTCGGCGCCCACCCCGAAGAACGCCTCGACCGCGGCGAGCGCCACGGCCGCGTTGTGCGCCTGGTGGGCCCCGTACAGCGGCAGGAAGACCTCGCCGTACTCGCCGCCCAGTCCTCGCAGGGTGAGCAGCTGGCCGCCGACCGCGACCTCCCGGGAGACCACGCCGAACTCCATGCCCTCGCGGGCCACCGTGGCGTCCACCTCGACGGCCTTCTTCAGCAGCACCTGCGCCGCGTCCACCGGCTGCTGGGCCAGGACGACGGTGGCGCCCCGCTTGACGACGCCCGCCTTCTCCCCGGCGATCTCGGCGTGGGTGGTGCCCAGCCGGTCGGTGTGGTCGAGGTCGATGGGGGTGACCACGGCCACCTGTCCGTCGATCACATTGGTCGCGTCCCACTCGCCGCCCATACCGACCTCGACGACGGCCACGTCGACCGGCGCGTCCGCGAAGGCCGCGTACGCCATCCCGGTGAGGACCTCGAAGAACGACAGCCGGTACTCCTGCGCCGCGTCGACCATCTCGACGTACGGCTTGATGTCCTCATAGGTGGCGATGAACCGCTCGGCGCTCATCGGGGCGCCGTCGAGGCTGATCCGCTCGGTGACCGACTGGACGTGCGGGGAGGTGTAGCGGCCGGTCCGCAGATCGAACGCGGAGAGCAGGGCCTCGATCATCCGGGCCGTGGACGTCTTGCCGTTGGTCCCGGTGATGTGGATCGAGGGGTACGACCGCTGGGGCTCGCCCAGGACGTCCATCAGCGCCGCGATCCGCCGGACCGACGGCTCCAGCTTGGTCTCGCCCCAGCGGGTCGCCAGCTCCGTCTCCACCGCCCGCAGCGCCGCGTCCACCTCGGGGTCGGCGGGCCGCCCGGGTACGTCGGCGTCCGGCGGGACGGCCTGGGTACGCAGGGTACGGCTGCCCGCCTCGATCACCGCCAGGTCGGGGTCGCGGTCGGTCTCGGCGTCGACGATCTCGTCGAAGACGTCGCGCTCGTACGGCTCGGGCTCGTCGTCCGGCTGGGGGTCGGCGGGGTGCTCACTCACGCGCCCAGTCTAGGCGGCCGGGCGCGCCGTCCCGCCGGGGGTTCACGGCGCGCCGGTCCTGCGGCCCGCCGGGAGGACGGCGACGACCTCGTACACCTCGTCGCGCGGCCCGGCGGTGAGCGTGCCGCCCATCGCGGTGACGCGCTCCCGCATGGAGAACGTGCCGGTACCGCTGGAGACCGGTTCGGTGACCGGGGCTGCGGCCGGGAGCGGATTGCGGACGACGACCCGCAGCCGGGGCCCGTCGAGGCCGATGCGCACGGTCACCCGTTCGCCCGGGGCGTGCTTGGCCGCGTTCGTCAGACACTCCTGGACCACGCGGTGGACGGCGGCCTGGCGCAGCGGTGAGAGACCGTAGGCCGCGTCGGCGACGTCCACGGTCACCGGGCTGCCCATCGCCGCGCCCTCCTCCGCGAGGGCCCTCAGGCCGTCGAGACCGGGGGTGGCGGTCCGTTCGTCGGCCCGGTGCACGATCGTGTCGTTGAGGATCTGATGCGCCCGCCGGGCGGTGTCGGCCAGCTCCTCGAAGTCCTTCTCGTGGGAGTCGCCGCGGGCCCGTACCGCCAGTACCTCGGCCCGGACCGCGAGCACCGTCAGCTCCCGGCCGACCAGGTCGTGGACGTCCCGGGCGACGGAGATGCGTTCGTCCTGGACGGCTTTGAGCACGGCGGTACGGGCGCGTTGCGCCGCCAGCTCGCGCACCAGGTCGTGCCGGTAGGCCGCGATGCCGACGCCCGCCGCGAGGACGCCGATCGGCACCACGAGGGAGAGGAAGGAGCTGAGGCTGTCCCCGCCGCGCCGGGGCCAGCCGGCGAGGACGAAGAACCCGTAGGCGACGGCGACGTATCCGGCGGTCGCCAGGACCCCGGCGGCCCGGCCGCGGAACCGGCCGATGGAGTACAGCGCGAACTGGATCATGGTCAGTTCGTGCAGCCAGCCGAGGAGCGCCAGGGCTATGGCGTACGGCACCCAGGGCGCCCGGCGCCGCAGGACGAGGGTCGCCGCGCCCGCCGCCAGGACCAGGGTGGCGGTGAACCCGGTGAGGGAGTTGTCGGCGCCGGCCAGCCCGGGTACGTCGAGCACCATCAACGAGAAGCAGCTCAGGGCGGCGATGACGTCGAGGGCGGGGGGTGACGCGGCCCAGCGGCGGGTGCGCCGCCGCACCTCGGTGACGAGGCGAACCACGACGTACCTGACGGGCGACATGCCCTCCATGATGCGTCCCGCCCTCCCGGCGGCCCAGCCCGGGACCACCCCGGGAGCCCGCCCCGTCCCGGAGCACCGGAACCCCAGGTTCCAGGGGCGCGGGGAACTGCGCGACCAGCCACTCACGGTGTGAGGTCCGGGGCCGGGCGCACCCGGCAGACGCTGCCGGGTGCCCCGGGGCGGCGGCTTCCCGCCGTAGGGGCGATGTGGAGTTCCGACCGCGCGCCGTCGACGGCTGGTCGCGCAGTTCCCCGCGCCCCTGGATACCCGAGGCCGAGCCACCCCGGAAAGGGACCGCGCCCCTGGATACCCGAGCCCCCGACCGCCCCGGAAGGGGTCGGCCGGGGGTGGTGGCGAGTGAGCCGAAGGGGCGCGTCGTGGTCTGGAAGGAGAGCGCGCGCAGGCCGCGAGGAACGAGCGGTCGAGCACGGTCGACTGAAGAACACGGCTAAAGCGCCCCGGAGGCGAACCGAGCCCTTTAAAGGGAAGGCAGGCTCTCCAGCTGGGCGGAGATGCGGGTGATGTCCGCCTCGGCCGAGGCAAGGCGGGTGCGGATCTTGTCCACCACCTGGTCCGGCGCCTTCGCCAAGAACGCGTCGTTGCCCAGCTTCGCCTCCGCCTGCGCCTTCTCCTTCTCGGCCGCCGCGAGGTCCTTCGCGAGACGCTTGCGTTCGGCGGGGACGTCGATGGCGCCGGAGAGGTCGAGGGCGACGGTCGCGCCGGCCACCGGCAGGGTGGCCGTGGCGTGGAAGGCGTCGCCTTCGGGCTGGAGCCGGAGGAGCTGACGGATCGCGGCTTCGTGCGGGGCGAGCGTCGTCCCGGTGAGGCCGAGCCGCGCGGGGACCTTCTGGCCGGGCTGGAGGCCCTGGTCGGAGCGGAACCTGCGGACTTCGGTGACGACGCGCTGGACCAGTTCGATCTCCCGTTCCGCGGCGTCGTCGCGGAAGCCGCTGTCGGCGGGCCAGTCGGCGATGACGACGGACTCGCGGCCGGTGAGGGTCGTCCACAGCGCCTCGGTGACGAACGGGGTCACGGGGTGCAGCAGCCGCAGGGTGACGTCGAGCACCTCGCCGAGGACGCGGGCGGAGACCTTCGCCTGCTCGCCGCCGGCGAAGTAGGTGGTCTTGGAGAGTTCGACGTACCAGTCGAAGACCTCGTCCCACGCGAAGTGGTAGAGCGCGTCGGACAACTTGGCGAACTGGTAGTCGTCGTAGTACGCGTCGACTTCGGCGACGGTCTTGTTGAGCCGGGACAGGATCCACCGGTCGGCCGCCGACTGCTGCTCCACGGGGGGCAGGTCGCCTTCGACGTTGGCGCCGTTCATCAGCGCGAACCGGGTCGCGTTCCAGATCTTGTTGGCGAAGTTGCGGGACGCCTGGACCCAGTCCTCGCCGATCGGGACGTCGGTGCCCGGGTTGGCGCCGCGGGCGAGGGTGAAGCGGACGGCGTCGGAGCCGTAGGTGTCCATCCAGTCGAGCGGGTTGACGGTGTTCCCCGCCGACTTGGACATCTTCTTGCCGAACTCGTCGCGGACCATGCCGTGGAAGGCGACGGTACGGAACGGGGGCTCGCCGTCCATGGTGTACAGGCCGAACATCATCATCCGGGCGACCCAGAAGAACATCAGGTCGTAGCCGGTGACGAGGACGTCGGTGGAGTAGAACTTCTCCAGGTCGGGGGTCTGCTCGGGCCAGCCGAGGGTGGAGAAGGGCCACAGGCCGGAGGAGAACCAGGTGTCGAGGACGTCGGGGTCCTGCTCCCAGCCCTCGCCCGCCGGGGGCTGCTCGTCGGGTCCGACGGCGACCATCTCGCCGTTCGGGCCGTGCCAGATCGGGATCCGGTGGCCCCACCACAGCTGGCGCGAGATGCACCAGTCGTGCATGTTGTCGACCCAGTCGTAGTAGCGCTGGGTCATGTCGGCGGGGTGGATGGCGACCTTGCCGTCGCGGACCGCGTCGCCGGCGGCCTTGGCGAGCGGCTCGACCTTGACCCACCACTGGAGCGACACGCGCGGTTCCAGGGTCGTACGGCAGCGGGAGCAGTGGCCCACGGAGTGGGTGTAGGGGCGCTTCTCGGCGACGATCCGGCCGTCGGCGCGGAGCGCGGCGACGATCGCCGAGCGGGCCTCGAAGCGGTCGAGGCCCTCGAAGGGTCCGTGGACGGTGATGATGCCCCGCTCGTCGAGCACCTCGATGGACTCCAGGCCGTGGCGCTGGCCGATGGCGAAGTCGTTGGGGTCGTGGGCGGGGGTGACCTTGACGGCGCCGGTGCCGAACTCGGGGTCGACATGGGTGTCGGCGACGACGGGGATGGTGCGGTCGGTGAGCGGCAGGGTGATCCGCTTGCCGATGAGGTGGGCGTACCGCTCGTCGTCGGGGTGGACGGCGACGGCGGTGTCGCCGAGCATCGTCTCGGCGCGGGTGGTGGCGACCACGACGGTCTCGTCGCCGTCGCCGTACTTCAGCGACACCAGCTCGCCGTCGTCGTCCTGGTAGTCGACCTCGATGTCGGAGATGGCGGTCAGACAGCGCGGGCACCAGTTGATGATGCGCTCGGCGCGGTAGATCAGCCCCTCGTCGTACATCTTCTTGAAGACGGTCTGGACGGCCCGGGAGAGGCCCTCGTCCATGGTGAAGCGGTCCCGGCTCCAGGCGACGCCCTCGCCGAGGCGGCGCATCTGTCCCTGGATCTGGCCGCCGGACTCGGCCTTCCACTGCCAGACACGCTCGACGAACGCCTCCCGGCCCAGGTCGTGGCGGGACTTGCCCTCCTTGGCCAGCTCGCGCTCGACGACGTTCTGGGTGGCGATACCGGCGTGGTCCATGCCGGGCTGCCACAGCGTCTCGTAGCCCTGCATCCGCTTCCGGCGGGTCAGGGCGTCGATGAGGGTGTGCTCGAAGGCGTGGCCCATGTGGAGGGAGCCGGTGACGTTCGGCGGGGGGATGACGACGGTGTACGGGGTCTTGTCGCTCTTGGCGTCCGCCTCGAAGTAACCGCGACCTACCCAGCGCTCGTACAGCGTCCCCTCTACCTCGGCCGGCGCGTACTGGGTCGGCAGTTCGGGGGTGGTGGCTGGCTGCTGCTGAGTGTTCTCGGTCACGGAGCCAGTCTAGGGGGTGTCACAGGGCCGTACGGAAACGGGAAGGTTCGGTAACGGTGTGACCCCCGTCGCCCCACCGCACGGGCGGGTGGGTGAGGATGTGAAATCCAGATAAGCGTTCTCACATGGGGGACTCACGAGGATGAGCCAGAACCAGCCGGGCCCTTACGACGGCCAGCCGCAGCAGCCCGGACCGTACGGTCAGCCGGGGCCGTACGGGGGCCCTCCGCCGCAGCAGCCCCAGCAGCCTCCGGCCTCTCAGCCCGGCTACGGCTATCCCCAGCAGCCCGGTGGCCAGCCGGGACCGTACACCCCGCCGCAGGGCGCCGGCTACGGCTTCCCGCAGCAGCCCGCCGGGCAGCCCAACCCCTACGGCGGTCCCGAGCAGGGCGGGGCGCCGGGGCAGGGGCAGCAGCCGGGCCAGTGGGGCGCGCCGCAGCAGCCGGGTCCGTACGGCCGGCAGCCCGGCTACCCGGGTCAGCCGCCCGCGCCGGACGCGCCGCGGAAGAAGAAGACCGGTCTGGTGATAGCCGCCGCCGTGGTGGCGCTCGCGGTCGTCGGCGGTGGTGGCTATCTGCTGCTCGCCGAGGACAACGGCTCCGGCGGGGTCGCGGACAGCACCCGCGGCTACAAGATCACCCCGCCCGCCTCGGTCGACGAGTACACGAAGCAGAGCGGCGGCGACGGCGACGAGAAGATGTCGTCGTCGGACCGCAAGGACGCCGAGTCCATGGGGATCAAGGACCCCCAGCAGGTGGCCGCGAGCTACAAGGCGGGTGACGACCCGACCACCGGCAAGATGCTGGTGATGACCGGCTTCTGGGGCAAGGTCGACCAGCCGGAGAAGGCCATCGACAACTTCTTCAAGCTGGTGGAGAAGGACTCGGGCAAGAACGGCGAGGCCGAACTGGTCGGCAGCGCGAAGGCGGTGAAGCCGAACGGCTTCAACGGCGCCGTGATGAAATGCCAGAACATCAAGGACAAGTCGGGCAAGCAGCCGTTCGAGATCCCGGTGTGCGTCTGGGGCGACCACAGCAGTGTCGTCGTGGTGATGCACATGGAGCTGTCGATGCTGTCGGAGGCGACCGGTGGTACGCCGGCCAAGCCCATGGCGCAGGACAAGCTGGCCGACCTGGCGGCGAAGCTGTACAAGACCTCGCGTACCAAGATCTGACCCCGGGCGGTCCGCCCCCGGAAAAGACCCCCGCCTCCGTACGGTTCGTGTACGGAGGCGGGGGTCTTCGGTCTTCCGGGGCGAACGGCCCCGGGCGGGCGGCTACGCCGACTTCTCGTGGCGGCCGTCGCCCTGGACGATCCGGGGCACCAGGGTGGGGTTCACATTGTTGCGGACGACATCGGCGGTGATCACGACCCGGGCGACGTCCTTGCGGGACGGCACCTCGTACATCACCGACTGGAGGACCTCCTCCATGATGGCGCGCAGTCCACGGGCGCCGGTGCCGCGCAGGATCGCCTGGTCGGCGATGGCCTCCAGGGCGGGGCGGTCGAAGTCCAGCTCGACGCCGTCGAGTTCGAAGAGCCGCTGATACTGCTTGACGAGCGCGTTGCGCGGCTCGACCAGGATCTTCAGCAGCGCCTCGCGGTCGAGGTTGTGGACCGAGGTGATGACCGGGAGCCGGCCGATGAACTCGGGGATCATCCCGAATTTCACCAGGTCCTCCGGCATGACCTCCTGGAACTGGTCGCTGGCCTCGATCTCCCGCTTGGAGCGGATGGTGGCGCCGAAACCGATGCCCTTGGCGCCCGCCCGGGACTCGATGATCTTCTCCAGACCGGCGAAGGCGCCGCCCACGATGAACAGGACGTTCGTGGTGTCGATCTGGATGAACTCCTGGTGCGGGTGCTTCCGGCCGCCCTGCGGCGGTACGGAGGCGGTGGTGCCCTCCAGGATCTTCAACAGCGCCTGCTGCACACCCTCGCCGCTGACGTCCCGGGTGATCGACGGGTTTTCGCTCTTACGGGCGACCTTGTCGATCTCGTCGATGTAGATGATCCCGGTCTCGGCCTTCTTGACGTCGTAGTCGGCGGCCTGAATGAGCTTCAGCAGGATGTTCTCGACGTCCTCGCCGACATACCCCGCCTCGGTCAGCGCCGTGGCGTCGGCGATGGCGAACGGGACGTTCAGCATCCGGGCGAGGGTCTGGGCGAGCAGGGTCTTCCCGGAGCCGGTGGGGCCGAGGAGCAGAATATTGGACTTGGCCAGCTCGATGGCGTCGTCCCGGCCGTTCGGGCCGCCGGTCTCACCGGCCTGGACCCGCTTGTAGTGGTTGTAGACCGCGACGGAGAGGGCCTTCTTCGCGGGCTCCTGCCCGACGACATAGCCTTCGAGGAACTCGTAGATCTCGCGTGGCTTGGGCAGTTCCTCCCAGCGCACCTCGGAGGTCTCGGCGAGCTCCTCCTCGATGATCTCGTTGCAGAGTTCGATGCACTCGTCGCAGATGTACACACCGGGGCCTGCGATGAGCTTCTTCACCTGCTTCTGGCTCTTTCCGCAGAACGAGCACTTGAGCAGATCGCCGCCGTCACCGATGCGTGCCACGAGGTGCTTCCCCTTCGCCTGGGAGCGGCCTGGTGCAGCCGCTCCTCGTGCCTCATATTCGACGGTACCGTGCCCGGGGCCCCGTTCGGGCCCCTCTTGGCGCGGTTCACATTCTCATGGACCGCGCCAAGACCGAGGGCACCGGGTCAGACGGCCGCGCCCGCCGTGGTCTTGCGGGTCGAGACGATCTGGTCGATCAGACCGTACGCCAGCGCGTCCTCGGCGGTGAGGATCTTGTCGCGCTCGATGTCGTCGCGGACCTTCTCCAGCGGGGTCGTGGAGTGCTTGGCCAGCATCTCCTCCAGCTGGCTGCGCATCCGCAGGATCTCGTTGGCGGCGATCTCCAGGTCGGAGAGCTGCTCCCGGCCGGTCTGCGAGGACGGCTGGTGGATCAGCACACGGGCGTGCGGCAGGGCCATGCGCTTGCCCGGCGTACCGGCGGCGAGCAGGATGGCCGCGGCGGAGGCGGCCTGGCCCATGCAGACCGTCTGGACGTCGGGCTTCACGAACTGCATGGTGTCGTAGATCGCGGTCAGCGCCGTGAAGGAGCCGCCGGGGCTGTTGATGTAGATCGAGATGTCCCGGTCGGGGTCCATCGACTCCAGGCACAGCAGCTGGGCCATGACGTCGTTGGCGGAGGCGTCGTCGATCTGCACCCCGAGGAAGATCACGCGCTCCTCGAAGAGCTTCGCGTACGGGTCGTACTCGCGCACGCCCTGGGAGGTGCGCTCGACGAAGCGCGGGACGACATAGCGGTTGTCCGGCTGCGGGCCGGTGTAGAGGCCGCTCGCGGAGAAGTTGCTCATGGGGGTGTTCTCGGCCTTCCGGTTCGAGTGGCCCGGTGGCGCCTTACGGGCGCCGCCACGGGCTCGGTGGCTTGGGCGTGGGGTACGCGGACGCTCAGGCGCCGGTGCCGCCGCCGCCCGGGACGTGCGACGCGGACGACATGATGTCGTCGATGAGGCCGTACTCCTTGGCCTCCTCCGCGGTGAACCAGCGGTCGCGGTCGCCGTCGCGGAGGATCGCCTCGATGGTCTGGCCGGAGTGCCGGGCGGTGATCTCCGCCATCCGCTGCTTGGTCCGGAGCAGGTACTCGGCCTGGATCTTGATGTCGGAGGCGGTGCCGCCGAGGCCGGCGGAGCCCTGGTGCATCAGGATGTCGGTGTTCGGCAGCGCGAAGCGCTTGCCGGGGGTGCCGCCGGTGAGCAGGAACTGGCCCATGGAGGCCGCCATGCCCATACCGATGGTCACCACGTCGTTCGGGATGTACTGCATGGTGTCGTAGACCGCCATGCCGGCCGTCACCGAGCCACCGGGGCTGTTGATGTAGAGGTAGATGTCCTTCTCCGGGTCGGCGGCCAGGAGCAGCATCTGTGCGGTGATCTTGTTGGCGATGTCGTCGTCGACCTGCTGGCCGAGGAAGATGATGCGCTCGCCGAGCAGTCGGTTGTAGACATGGTCGCCGAGGCCACCGAGGGACGGCTCACCTGCGGCTTGGGGCATCAGATTCGTCACGTGTCCACCTGCTCGTCTCTGACGGCTGCCCGCCGTCTCAGCGTCTCTTCAGCCGGGGCCGGGTACTCCCCTGACCCTCGTATTCATGGACCCTAACGCGCAGGTCGGACAACGCCATCCCGGTTCCCGAACTGTTCGCTCGGAGCGCAAGGTCACGGGCGGGGAATGCCGCGCGGGCGGGCCGGCGACGGGCGCAGGGCCCGGACGCGGGTGCGTCCGGGCCCTGCGGGCGTTCCTGCGGGCGGACCGGGCCGCCCGGAGGGGTTACGCCTCGGCCTTGTCGGCCTTCTCGTCCTTCTCGGCGTCGGCCTCGGCGGCGTCGCCTTCGACGGCGGCCTCGACGGTCTCGGCGGCGGCCTCCGTCTCGTCCTCGTCGTCCAGGTCGACGGGCTCACCGTTGGTGTCGACGACCTTGGCGGCCTCGACGACCACGGCCAGCGCCTTGCCGCGGGCGACCTCGCCGACGAGCATCGGCACCTGGCCGCCCTCGACGACGGCCTGGGCGAACTGGTCGGGGCTCATGCCGGAGGAGGCGGCACGGCGCATCAGGTGCTCGGTCAGCTCGTCCTGGCTGACGTTGAGCTTCTCCTTGCTCACCAGCGCGTCGAGGACGAACTGGGTCTTGATGCCCTTGATCGCCTGCTCGCGGGTCTCGTTGTCGAACTCCTCGGCGGTCTTGCCCTGGATCTCCAGGTACTTGTCGAGGTCGAGGCCCATCTGGCCGAGCTGGTGGTGCTCCAGGTTGTGCTTGCGGGTGTTGGCCTCGTCCTCGAGCAGCTTCTCGGGGATCGGCACCTCGACGAGCTTCAGCAGCTCGTCCAGCACCCGCTCCTGGGCCTGGGTGGCCTGGTCGTACGCCTTCATGTTCTGCAGGCGCTTACGGCTGTCGCCGCGCAGCTCCTCCAGGGTGTCGAACTCACTCGCCAGCTGGGCGAAGTCGTCGTCGAGGGCCGGCAGCTCACGGGCGGCGACCTGGGTGACCTTCACGGTGACCTCGGCGTCCTTGCCCGTGGCCGAGCCGCCCTTCAGCTGGGAGGTGAAGGTGGCCTCGCCACCCGCCTCCAGGCCGGTGACGGCGTCGTCGATGCCGTCCAGCAGCTCGCCCGAGCCGATGGTGTAGGAAACACCGTCGGCCACGCCGTCGGCGAGCACCTCGCCGTCGACCTTGGCGGTCAGGTCCACGGTGACGACGTCGCCGTCGGCGGCGGCGCGCTCGACCGGGGTGGTGGTGACGAAGCGCTCACGGAGCTGCTCGACCGACTTGTCGATGTCCTCGTCGGTGACCTCGACCGCGTCGACCTCGATCTCGATGCCGGAGTAGTCCGGGATCTCGAGCTCGGGGCGGACGTCGACCTCGGCGGTGAAGTTCAGCGTCTCGCCGTCCTTCAGCTCCGTGATGTCGACCTCGGGCTGGCCGAGCACGTTCAGCTCGGCCTCGCGGACCGCCTCGGAGTAGAACTTCGGAAGCGCGTCGTTGACCGCCTCCTCCAGAACCGCACCCCGGCCGAACCGCTGGTCGATCACCCGGGCCGGGATCTTGCCCTTGCGGAAGCCCTTGACCGTGACCTGCTGGTTGATCTTCTTGTACGCCGCGTCGAGGCTGTCCTTGAGCTCCTCGAAGGGCACCTCGACAGTGAGCCGAACCCGGGTCGGGTTCAGGGTCTCCACGGCGCTCTTCACGGTTCGGTCTCCTTGATGGCTGAATACTGGGGTCATACAGCGTCCCCGCACCTCGGCGCGGCTCGGGTCGCCGACCCGGGCGGTCACGCCGCGGCCGGTTTCGGCACTCGCCCGTGTTCGGACACGCGGGCACGCAGTTTGCATAGTAGCTGTATGCAGGATGCGCCCCACAACGCGATCTTGCGGGGCGCCGGAGACAGTGGTCGGGGTGGCCGGATTCGAACCGACGACCTTCCGCTCCCAAAGCGGACGCGCTACCAAGCTGCGCCACACCCCGTCGGTGCGACACGTAGGGTACATGTTCGCAGGCAGGGTGGCCGCTGGTTATCGCGTGCACGGGGAGGGCGCACGGGCGCACGGGGGTGATCCGGCGGACCGCCGCGGCCCTCGCCCGACGACCGGCGGACGCCGGGGGGCGATACGGGTGTGCGGGGGGCGCCCGGGACCCGCTACGATGCTCCTCGTGCCGCGGACCTGCGGCACCGGCACCGTTCAGGTGCTCGCGGGCGTAGCTCAATGGTAGAGCCCCAGTCTTCCAAACTGGCTACGCGGGTTCGATTCCCGTCGCCCGCTCGGACAGAGGCCCGTGGCCGGTTTGCGAACCGGCCGCGGGCCTCTCCATTTTTCCGGCGGCGTCGGCGGGCCCCGGTACGCGCGGCGTTCCCGGCGCGCCCCGGAACGCTCTCGCGCCGGGGCGCCCCGGCGCGCTCCCGGTGCGCCGGGCGGGACGGGCGCCGGGTGACGGGGATCAGAAGGAGATACCGCTGATGCCGTCGGCCAGGGAGTCGAGGAATCTGCGGATGTCCGGGGCCATGCCGGACGAGGCGAGGAAGAAGCCGAAGAGGACGGCCGCGACGGCCGGGCCCGCTTTGAGCGATCCCGAGCGCATCAGCAGGACGAGGACGATGCCCATCAGGAGCACCAGGGACAGGGAAATGGCCACGGCGATCACACTCTCGGTCGATCCGTCTCGCGGACGCGGCGGGCGGGCCCGCCGCCGTCTGCCCGGGATCGTGCCACCGGGAACGCGATGTATGCCGCGTCACGGATGATTCGTCCCTGAGCGGAATCCATCGGTCCGCCCGGCCCGTGCCACGAGAAGCCGGCCGCCCATCCGCGTCCGGTGCGCGCGAAGGCGTCGTGGCCGTGGCGTCGAGGTGAGGGCGCGGCTGAGGACGTGCCGGGGTGGGGACGGGGTCAACAGGGCGGCGGCGCGGGGGAGTCCGGGGGCGCTACGACCGCACTTAGTTGCGAACATCAATCTTTTGGTAAACTAATTACTGACGGTTCCTTGACGCCCTTTTGACTCGTCCCCAGTCGGCTGCCCCGTCCCCGTCATCCGGTGGCCGACTCAACCGTGAAGGATTGAGCCATCGGACACGCAGACACCCTCATCGCCATGGGCGGCGCCTTCCTCGCCGCCGCCTTCCTCGCACGGCTCGGCGGCCGGATAGGACTGCCAACGATCCCCCTGTTCATCCTGGCCGGGATCCTGCTCGGACCGCATACCCCCGGCTTCGTGCTGGTCTCCGACCCGCACGACCTGGAGATGCTCTCCGCCCTCGGCCTGGTGCTCCTCCTCTTCTACCTCGGTCTCGAATTCCATCTCGACGACCTCAAGCGCGGCGGCCGGCGGATGGCGATGGCGGGAGGGGTCTATCTCCTCCTGAACGTCGGCGCCGGGCTCGCCTTCGGGTTCGCCCTGGGCTGGGGCACGTCGGAGGCGCTGGTACTCGCCGGTGTCCTCGGTATCTCCTCGTCCGCGATCGTGACGAAGGTGCTGGTCGACCTCGGCCGGATCGGCAACGAGGAGACCAAACCCATCCTCGGCATCATCGTGGTCGAGGACATCTTCCTGGCGCTCTACCTCGCCGCGCTCCAGCCGATACTCTCCGGCGCCGACAGCCTCTCGGCCGCCGTCATGGACGCCGGCAAGGCGTTCGGCTTCCTGCTGCTGCTGGCGCTCGCCGCCCGTTTCGGTACCCGGGTCGTGGGACGGCTCATCAACACCAAGGACGACGAGCTGCTCGTCATCTCCTTCCTCGGTGCCGCCGTCTTCCTCGCCGGGGTCTCGGAGTGGTTCGGGGTCGCGGACGCCATCGGCGCCTTCATGGTCGGTCTGATGCTCGGCAGCACCACGTCCGGCGACCGGATCCGCAGGCTGGTCCATCCGCTGCGGGACGCCTTCGGCGCGATCTTCTTCTTCGCCTTCGGCCTCTCCATCGACCCGGGCGATCTGCCGGTCGTGCTCTGGCCGGTGCTCGCCGCGGTCGCGGTGACGCTGGCGATGAACGTCCTGGCCGGGATAGCCGCCGCCCGGATGTACGAGTTCGGTCCGCTGCCGGCCGCGAACATCTCCACGACCCTGCTGGCGCGCGGTGAGTTCGCGCTGATCCTCGCCACCATGGCGGCGGGCGCCGGGCTCGACGACCGGCTCTCCCCCTTCATCGCCGGATACGTCCTGATCCTCGCGGTCCTCGGCCCGCTGGCGGCCGGCCGCTCCGGCCTCATCGCGAAGATCATGCCGTCCCGCCAACCCGCGGCAGTGGGTTAGGAGGAAAGGCCCTCACCACGGCCAAGAGCGTTACGGAGCGCGGCGGTTGCCCTCGGGCGGCCGCCGCGCTCCGTCGCGTACGGCCGCGCCTCCCGCACTTCCGCGCGCCCGCGCCATCCGGGTGAGCGGCGGGGTTGGGGGATTCGGGGCATGGACATCTCTCCCCCGTCGCCGGAAAGGTCCGGCACTCCTCCATGAACCGGGAGATCTCCCATGCGCCGTTTCGCCCTGCTCGCCGCCGCCGCGCTGACCGCGGGTCTCGCCCTCGCACCGTCCGCGATCGCCGCGGCCCCCGCCGCCCCGGTCGCCCGGGCGGCCGCGGCTCCCTCGCACTTCTCGGGATCCAACTGTCCGTCGAACAGCCTCTGTCTGTACCGCGATTACAACTACACGGGGGGTGGTATCGCGATCCAGGCCGGTGACTACATCGGCAACCTCGGGGACTACGGCTTCAACGATCAGATGTCGTCGTGGTCCAACGACTCCGGTACCACCTGCTATTGGTGGGTGCACGCCTACCAGGGCGGCGACCGGCATGTGCAGTACAACGGCTACCGCGTGAACGTCCTCGCGAGCGAGAACGACCAGGCGTCGTCGGTCCGGTGCTGAGCTGAACCGCGGCGCGTCGGGCCCAGTCGCGTCGGGGCGCGTCGGGTCGGGTCGTCGTCGTGGAGCGGGACACCGGGCGTGGTGGAGGAGGTGGCGAGGAGCCGCCGGTGCGGGGGCCGGGCCGGAAACGGTCCGGCCCCCTTCGTCGTGTCCCGGCCCGGCGAGGCCGTCACTCCGAGCGGGTCAGCCGGCTCAGGGTCCAGCCCTCGCCGTCCGGGTCCAGCTCCCGCGTCGCCTGTTTGAAGAGGTACTCGGCGCGCTCGTAGCTCAGCCGCGCCGGGGCGGGTCCCGCCCGGCGCACGGTACGGAACAGGGGGCCTTCGGTACGCTCCCCGATCAGCTCGGGGAGCAGCCGGGCCGTCCCCGCGCGCCAGGTGATCCAGCGCCGCCCCGACCGGGCCCGGCGGTCGTCGGCTTCGACGGCCTCCACATCGAGCGCGAGAACGGCGGTGACCGGCGCCCCCGACTCGTACAGCAGCCGCCACAGGGTCCGTTCGCGCGGCGCGAGGTCGGTACGGGCCCACAGCGCTTCGAGCCCGGCGGCGGGGATCGGCCGGATCGGGGCGGAGGTTCCGGTACGCCGGGGCGGCCCGGCGGCGACCTCCGCGTCCAGCGGCACCCAGGCGGCGAAGGAGCGGTACGCGGAGCGGTGCCGGTTCCAGGTGGCGGGCGCGGCCGTGGACCAGGCGGTGTCGAAGACCCGGGCGACGGTCCCGGGGGTGAGCGACTCCAGGGGGAGCCGGTCGCCGAGGGCGCGCCGCAGCCGGGTGAGTGTCCGGCCGTACGAGCGGAGGGTCGCGGGGTCGAGTCCGTCCCGGGCCAGGAAGGCGTCGGCGGCGGGCCCGAGCAGGGGGCCCTCGTCGGCGGCGGGCCCGGGGGGCGCGCTGTGGACGGCCGCGAGGGCGGCGGCGTCGGCGCGGCGGCGCAGGAAGGCCCGCTCGGCGGTGTTGGCGGTGAGGGCGGCGGCCCGTTCGAAGTCGATCCCGGCCTCGGCGTACCGGCCGAGGCGGGCGAGCAGATCGCCCCGTACCCCCGGCAGCAGGTGGTAGTCGCGCAGCGCCGGATCGGTGGCGAGGCCGTCGACGAGGGCGAGCGCGGCGGCCGGTCCCCGGGCGTGGCCGACGGCGACGGCCCGGTTGAGCCGGACGACCGGGGTGGGCAGCAGCCGGACCAGGGAGTCGTACAGCCCGGCGATGCCCGCCCAGTCGGTTTCGGCGGCGCTGGGGGACTGGGCGTGGGTGACGGCGATCGCGGCCTGGAGGACGTACGGGCCCGGGGGCGTCCCCTTCGCCCGGCCGGCGTCCCGGGCGCGCAGCATGGCGGCGAAGCCCCGGCGGATCAGCAGCGGGTCCCAGCGGCCCCGGTTCTGCTCGTGGAGCCGTACGGGCTCGCCGGACGCTCCGGTCCTGGCGGCGGCGCGGGACTCCTGGATCTCCATCAGGGCGACGAGTCCGTGGACTTCGGGCTCGGTGGGGGCGAGCCGGGCCAGCAGCCGTCCGAGACGGAGCGCTTCGAGGGTGAGTCCGGGGCGCAGGAGGTCGTCGCCGCCGGTGGCCGCGTACCCCTCGTTGAAGATCAGGTAGACCACTTCGAGTACGGCGGAGAGCCGCCCGGCCAGCTCGTCGGCCGGCGGCAGCTCGAAAGGGACGCCCGCGTCGGCGATGGCGCGTTTGGCGTCGGCGATCCGGCGGGCGGTCACGGTCTCGGTGACGAGGAAGGCGCGGGCGATCTCGGTGGTGGTCAGTCCGCCGACGAGGCGCAGGGTGAGGGCGACCCTGGCGGGGGTGGAGAGGACGGGGTGGCAGGAGAGGAACATCAGCCGCAGGACGTCGTCCTGATCGTCGTCGAAGGCGTCGCCGGGGGCGTCTTCGGAGGCGCCGGGGCCGTCTCCGGGGACGTCGTGCGCGGCCGGCTCAGGCGCGGTCTCCTCACGCCACTGTTCCCGGACCCCGTGGGCGAGTTCGCCCTGCTTCTCCTCCAGGGTCCGGGCACGGCGGATGGTGTCGATCGCCCGGCGGCGGGCGACGGCCGTGAGCCAGGCGCCCGGGTTCTCCGGGACGCCCGAAACGGGCCATTTCTCCAGGGCGGATACCAGGGCTTCCTGGGCCGACTCCTCGGCGATTCCGACGTCGTGGACGAGCCGGGTGAGCCCGGCGACGATCCGCGCGGACTCCTGTTTCCAGACGGCGCCGACCACGGCGTGGACATCCGTCACCGGTTCACCCGCCGCTCCCCGTCGTCCCGGTCTCCGCCCCTGGTCCCGGTCAGCCGCCGAAGACCTGCTGGATCACGCTCTCGCCGTCGCCGACGATCCGGCGGAAGCGGCGGGCCAGCTCGACGGCCTCCTCCTGGCTGCGGACCTCCACCAGGGCGAAGCCAGCGACGGCCTCCTTGGCCTCGGTGAAGGGGCCGTCGGTGACCGTGATCTCGTCGCCGGACAGGGAGACGCGCACACCTTCCGGCGCCAGTCCGCCGGTGGCCAGCAGAACGCCGGACGCGGTCAGCTCCTCGACGAAGGCGGCCATCTCGGTGAAGAGGCGCTCGTCGGCGGCGGGGGTGGTCTCCGTGACCCGGGTCGTCATCAGGTATCGCATCGCGCTCTCGCTCTCTCTCGGTGCGTCGGGCCCGGCGTGGGATCCGCCGTGCTCTCACCACCACGTCGAACAGCATAGGTGACAGGGAATGGTAGCCATTCCCTGTCGTATCGCCGGATCGACGTGGTGGTGAGAGCAGGAGCACCACAGCGGAAGGAACCCCTCCCATGGCCACCGACACCCTCAACTCCCCCGTCTCCCGGGTTGCTTCGTCCGCGTCCCGTGGCCGTGCCGCCGCCGGGGGCCGGACCCGGGCCCTTCTCGTGGCCGGAGCCGTCGCCGGTCCGCTGTGGGCGGCCGTATCGGTCGGCCAGGCCGTCACCCGGGAGGGCTTCGAGCTCACCGTGCATCCGATGAGCATGCTGGCCAACGGGTCGCTCGGCTGGCTCCAGATCACCAACTTCGTGGTCGCCGGGGTGCTGGCGCTCGCCGGGGCCGCCGGGGTGCGGCGGGTCCCGTACGGTGCGACCGGCGGGGTCTGGTTCCCCCGGCTGCTGACCGTGTACGGCCTCGGGATGATCGCGGCCGGGGTCTTCGTGATGGACCCGTCGCACGGCTTCGCCGGGGCACCGGAGGGGGCGCCGGATTCCATGTCGGCGCCGGCCGTCGCCCATCTGGTCGCCGGTATGGTCACCTTCGGCGCCCTGATCGCCGCGAACTACGTGCTGGGGCGGCGGTTCTCCCGGGCCCGCCGGCGCGGGGCGGCCGTCGCCTCCCGGATCGCCGGTACGGCGCTGCTGTTCGGCAACGTCTGGGGGATGAGCGGCGGTCCGGCGGGATCCCTGGTCCTGGCGACGGGCTCGATCACGGCGATGGTCTGGATCGCCGCCGTCACGGCCCGGCTCGCCCGCCGGTCCGTCTGAAAGCCGGGGTCTCCCGCGGGAAGTCGGCCGGATCGACGGGATCCGGCCGGAAGGCCCGGGTCAGGAGCCTCGGCAGAGCAGCAGCAGGGCGCGGTCGTCGTTGACGTCCTTGGCCACCGCCTCGATGAGATGCCAGGCGGCGCCCTCGAACCCGGCGTGGACATAGCGGTCGGCCTCGCCGGTGAGCCGGTCCATCCCCTCACCGAGGTCGCGGCCCGGGGCCTCCACCAGGCCGTCGGTGAAGAGCATCAGGACGTCACCGGGGCGCAGTGACCCCTTCACGGGGTCGAACTGCGCCCCGTCGTACACCCCGAGGAGCGGCCCTTCGGCGGCCTTCTCCTCCCAGACCCCGCTGCCCGCGTTGAGCTGGAGCGCCGGGAGATGGCCCGCCGAGTACAACTCGAAGTCACCGGAGTCCAGATCGAGGACGAGGTGGACGGAGGTCGCGAAGCCCTCGTCCCAGTCCTGGCGGAGCAGATAGCCGTTGGCGGCGGTCAGGAAGCCGTGCGGGGGCAGCGACCCGAGGAGGCCGCCGAAGGCCCCGGAGAGCAGCAGCGCCCGGGACGCCGCGTCCATGCCCTTGCCCGAGACATCGGTGAGCACGATCTCCAGGGTCCGGCCGCCGTGGGTACGGGCCGCGACGACGAAGTCCCCCGAGAAGGACTGTCCGCCGGCCGGGCGCAGCGCCATCTCCCGGTGCCAGCCCTTGGGCAGCCGGGGCAGGGCGCTCTGGACCCGGATCCGTTCGCGCAGGTCGAAGAGCATGGTGCCGCCGCGCCGCCAGGGCACCCCGACCCGGGCCCTGAACTGGGCGATGAGCAGCCCGAAGAAGCCGCAGGCCGCCACCACGAGCACGATGCCGGGGGTGACCCGGGCCGGTCCGTCGCCGTACGGGCCGAGGGCGAAGCTCTCCACGATCAGTCCGCCCGCGCAGGCCGCGTAGAGGCCCAGCAGGCTGGCGGGGCGCAGCACCAGCGCGCCCGCGACGATCGGCAGAACGAGGGCGGCGGGTGAGATCCACTCGGAGTTGAGGGTCGTGCCCCAGGTCAGCAGGGGGACGGTGACCAGCAGCCCGGCGAGGGCGAGGGTGTCGGAGCCGTCGCCGCGGAAGTAGTCGACGGCGGATTTGCGCAGCGAGACACGGACCCGGTGCACCGCTTTGCGCATCCGGGCCCGCATCGAATCTGCCGCGTATCTCTGGGCCATTGTCGTGTGACCTTATCGATCCATACGGTGTTCGTGCAGGGGGACCCCTCAGACAATGTGTTCGAAATCGGATCGCACTGTCGATATATCGCCCGATCATCATGGCATATGACAGGACACAGTCCCGGGGCCTCCGAGACTCCTGGGACAACGGAAAAGTCACTGGTTGTCCCGGGGCTCCTGAGGTACAGATGGCCGTATGACCAGAACTGAGCTTCAAGTGCTGTCCCCCAAGGATGTGGACGCGTGGTACGACGTCCTGCAGAGCGCCTTCGGAGGCGCCGGCAAGGGGCCGGAGCACCGGGAGCTGGTCCGGGCCGTCATCGATCCCGGCCGGGCGATCGCCGCCCGGGACGGCGACCTCGTCGTGGGGACCGCCGGCTCCTTCCACTTCGAAGTGACCGTGCCCGGCGGCCGGCTCGCGCCGTTCGCGGGCGTGACGATGGTGAGCGTCGCCGCGACCCACCGGCGGCAGGGGATCCTCACCGCGATGATGCGGCGTCAGCTGGACGATCTGCGGGAGCGGGGCGAACCGCTCGCCATGCTGACGGCGTCCGAGCAGGCGATCTACGGACGGTTCGGATACGGGGCCGCGAGCCGGCTGCTGCGGGTGGAGATCGACACTCCGCGGGTCCGGCTCGGTCCGCTGCCCGACGGCACCGACGCGATCCGGCTCCGGACGGCGCCGGTCGGGGACGACGCCGTGGTCGCGGCGTGCGAGGCCGTGTACGCGCGGGCCGTGCCCACCAGGCCCGGCATGATCGCCCGGCTGCCCCACTGGGCGGACCTCCAGGTACTCGACCGTGATCCGTCCGCGCCGCTGCTGTGCGTACTGGCCGAGCGGGACGGCGAGGTCACGGGTTACGCCCGCTACCGGAACCGGCAGGAGTGGGACGCGTCGGGACCGGCCGGGACGGTCGAGGTCCAGGACGTGCACGCCGACGACCCGGCGTCACGGGCGGCGCTCTGGCGCTATCTCTTCGGGATGGATCTGACGTCGAAGCTGGTCAAGTACAGCCTGCCGGTGGACGATCCGCTGCTCCAGCTGGTCTCGGACCAGCGGCGGTGCGGGTTGCGCCAGTGGGACGGCCTCCATGTCCGGCTGGTCGAGGTCGGCGCGGCGCTGACGGCCCGGGGTTACCGGGCGCCGGTCGATGTGGTCCTCGACGTCGACGACGCGTTCTGCGGCTGGAACACCGGCCGTTGGCGGCTGTCGGCCGACGCCGGCGGCGCGGTCTGCGAGCGGACGGCCGACCCGGCCGATCTCGCGCTGTCGGTGGGGTCCCTGGGCGCCCTCTACCTGGGCGGGGTGACGCCGGTGAGCCTGGCGGCGGCAGGGCTGCTCCGGGAGCTGCGGCCGGGGGCGGTCGCGGCGGTCTCCACCGCGTTCGGCTCCGACCCCGCGCCCTGGAATCCGCACGACTTCTGATCCGCCGTCCGAACGGCCCGTGCCCGGGGTGCCCCGGGCACGGGGTGCCTCAGGCGGGCTGGCAGGTGGGGCACCAGAAGAGGTTGCGGGCGGCCAGGTCCGCCGTACGGACCGGGGTCGTACAGATATGGCAGGGGAGGTTCGCCCGGCGGTAGACGTAGACCTCGCCGCCGTGGTCGTCGACGCGCGGCGGGCGGCCCATCGCCTCGGGGGTGTGCTCGGGCCTGACGGTGTCGATGCGGTTGTGGCGGACGCCCTCCCGCATCAGGGCGACCAGATCGGCCCAGATCGCGTCCCACTCGGCCCGGCGCAGCTCACGGCCTGTGCGATAGGGGTCGATACCGTGCCGGAACAGCACCTCGGCGCGGTAGACGTTGCCGACCCCGGCGACGACCTTCTGGTCCAGCAGCAGGGCGGCGATCGTGGTCCGGGAGCGGCTGATCCGGGCGAACGCGAGATCCGGGTCCCCGGACAGCGGATCGCCGGGCGGGCGCAGCGGATCGGGGCCCAGCCGGTCGTGTATCGCGCCCTTCTCCCCGTCGGTGATCAGGGCGCAGGTCGTCGGGCCGCGGAGATCCATGTACGCGTCCCGGTTCGCCAGCCTCAGCCGGACGGTGTCGAGCGGCGGTGCGGGCGGCGGCGTACCGAAGTCGACGCGGCCGAAGAGGCCGAGGTGGACATGGATCCAGCCCTGGGCGCCGAAGCCGAGGAACAGATGCTTGCCGTGGGCCTCGGTGGAGGTCATCGGCCGGCCGTCGAGCAGGGCGGCGGCGCCGGAGAATCTGCCCTGCGGGCTGCTCACCCGGACCGGCCGGGCGGCGAACCGCTCCCGGTGGTCGGCGGCGAGCCGGTGGATCGTATGCCCTTCGGGCACGTACTGCTCCTGGAGGGGTGGGGCGGCGGCAGTAGTGCGGGCGGCCGTGGGCACGGCCCCCCCCCGGGTGTCACGGCTGCGGGTGTCCCTCGGGGACGGGGGGCAGCTCGCCCGTGGTCTCGTAGCGGCTCAGCATGTCGATGCGCCGGGTGTGGCGCTCCTCGTCCGAGTACGGGGTGGCGAGGAAGATCTCGACGAACTTCACCGCCTCCTCCTGCGTGTGCATCCGGGCGCCGACGGCGACGACGTTGGCGTTGTTGTGCTGGCGGCCGAGGGCGGCGGTCTGCTCGCTCCACGCCAGCGCCGCACGGACGCCCTTCACCTTGTTCGCGGCGATCTGCTCGCCGTTGCCGGAGCCGCCGATGACGATGCCGAGGCTGTCGGCGTCGGCGGCGACGCGCTCGGCGGCGCGCAGGCAGAAGGGCGGGTAGTCGTCGAGGGCGTCGTAGATGTGGGGGCCGCAGTCGACGGCCTCGTGGCCCTGGGCAGTGAGCCACTCGACGAGGTGGTTCTTGAGTTCGTATCCGGCATGGTCGGAACCGAGGTACACGCGCATGGTCCGAGTGTGGCACGGGCCGGGCCGCGGGACCGTGGCAGGGGCCACTCCTGTGGACAACTCCGCCGACTCCGCCGACTCCACCTGGGCCGCCGACACCGCAGGGGCTGTACGGCCGCCGGAACGCGCGGGAGGCTCCGCCGGGTCGCGTGACCGTACGACCCGGGGAGCCTCCGGCCCCGACGCGGACCCGGTGCTCAGCCCTTGCGGCCGACGAGCTTCCAGGCGGCGGGCAGTGCGCCCATCGCCAGGGCGGCCTTCACCGCGTCGCCGATCAGGAAGGGGGTGAGCCCGGCGGCGACCGCCTGGGAGAACGTCATCCCCGTGGCGAGCGCGAGATAGGGGACGCCGACGGCGTAGATGATCGCGGACCCGAGGGCCATCGCGCCCGCGGTGCGCCACACCGAGCGGTCGGTGCCGCGGCGGGCCAGCGCGCCGACGACCCCGGCGGCCAGCAGCATGCCGAGGATGTAGCCGAAGGACGGCATCCCCCAGCCGGACTCGCCCTCGGCGAACCAGGGCATGCCCGCGACGCCCGCGATCGCGTAGAGCGCGAGGGAGAGCAGACCGCGGCGGGCGCCGAGGGCGGTGCCGACGAGGAGCGCGGCGAAGGTCTGGCCGGAGACGGGGACCGGCGAGCCCGGGACGGGGACGGCGATCTGGGCGGCGAGCCCGGTGAGTACGGCACCGCCCGCGACGAGCGCGATATCGCGGGTACGGGAGGCGGGCAGCAGGTCCGCGAGGACCGCGCCGGGACGGTAGGTGACGGTGGCAGTACTCATCGGGTCTCCGCGGAAGGTGGGAAGGGGCACGGCCCGTCCGGCGCCGCTGGGGCCGGAACGTTGTCGACAAGGGAACAGGCCGACCGTAGCCCAGGGTCCACGGCCCGATCACCATCAGTGGCCGACAAAGGCGGACCCGAGCGATTCATGGGGATCTCACAAAGCCTCGTTCACACCTCGGCCGGGACGTGACGCTGATCACGTGCAAAGCGGGGCAGGCGCGCATCGAGGCGACAGGGGGTGCTCTGTAGGGTCTCTCCAAAGGTCCCCAGGTCGACATACCCATGATCGATTTATTACCCGCGGGTAGGCCGTGGATACGATGTGTGAGCCTCGTGACCGTATAGCGGACAACCGTTCCCTCTGGGCGGTCGCGCCGCTCAGACTGTGGCCCTTTCCCGCCGACGGTCCCGCTCCCCCGCTCCCGGTCGTGCCGTCGGCCGAAACCGCTACCGAAGAGGGCCTCCCCATGTCCCGTACCTCAGCCTCCGCCGAGCACACGGAACCCGCCGGGCCGCCCGGCGGCCGGGACGGCGGTGAGCGCCGCCCCGGCGATGTCGCCCTCTCCCAGGGCCTCAAGCAGCGCCATCTGTCGATGATCGCCCTCGGCGGCGTCATCGGCGCCGGGCTCTTCGTCGGCTCCGGCGCGGGCATCGCCGCGGCCGGACCCTCCATCGTCGTCGCGTACACCCTCTCCGGGCTGCTCGTGATGCTGGTGATGCGGATGCTGGGCGAACTGTCGGCGGCCAACCCGGCGTCCGGCTCGTTCTCCGTCCACGCCGAGCGCGCGATCGGGCCCTGGGCCGGGTTCACCTCCGGCTGGGCGTTCTGGTTCCTGCTCTGCGTCGCCGTCGGCCTGGAGGGCATCGGCGCCGCGAAGATCATGACGGGCTGGCTGCCGGGCACTCCGGAATGGGCGTGGGTCGCCCTCTTCATGGTGGTGTTCTGCGGGACGAACCTCGCATCTGTGAAGAACTTTGGTGAATTCGAGTTCTGGTTCGCCGCCTTGAAGGTGGGCGCGATCGCCCTCTTCCTGGTGATCGGCGGGCTCGCCATCGCCGGTGTCCTGCCCGACACCGACGCCCCGGGCACGGCCAACCTCTTCGGCACCGGCGGCTTCCTGCCGAACGGCGCCGACGGGCTGATCGTCGGACTCCTCGCCTCCGTCTTCGCCTACGGCGGCCTGGAGACCGTCTCCATCGCCGCCGCCGAGTCCGAGCACCCCGTCCAGGGCGTGGCCAAGGCGGTCCGTACCGCGATGTGGCGGATCGCCGTCTTCTACATCGGCTCGATGGCCGTCATCGTCACCCTCGTGCCGTGGAACGACCCCGACGTGGTGAGCAAGGGCCCCTACGTCGCCACCCTCGACCATCTCGGCATCCCCGCCGCCGACCAGGTCATGAACGTCGTCGTCCTGATCGCCCTGCTCTCCGCGATGAACGCCAATATCTACGGCGCGTCCCGGATGGCCTGCTCCCTCGTCGCCCGCGGCCAGGGCCCCGCGTTCCTGGGGAGGACGTTCGGCAAGGTGCCCCGGATCGCCGTCGTGGCGTCCTCCGTCTTCGGCTTCGGCTGCGTCCTGCTCAGCTACTGGCGGCCCGACGACGTCTTCATGTGGCTGCTGAAGATGATCGGCGCGATCATCCTCGTCGTCTGGATCTTCATCGCCGTCTCCCAGCTGGTACTGCGCCGCCGCACCGAGCGCGAGGCGCCGGAACGGCTCGTCGTACGGATGTGGGCGTACCCCTATCTGACCTGGCTGGCGCTGGCCGCGATGGCCGCCGTCTTCGTGCTGATGGCCCGTGAGCCGGCGACCAGGACCCAGCTCTACTACACGGGCGGTCTGGTGGCGGCGCTGGCCGCGGTCGGCTACGCACGGCAGCGGTTCGCGCGCACCGAGCGAAAGGTACGCGCGAACGATTGACGCTCCGGGCCCGCGGTTCCAAGCTCGGATCCCATCGACGGGTCGACGAGTCGACGGACGGTCGGGCCGGCCGGGGGGCCGGGCCGGGGGCGGCGGGCCGGCGCCCGCACACGCGGAGGCGATGCATGAGAGTCCTGGCTGCCGGTGACCACTTCGTCCGCAACTCCCTGATCGCCGAGGCCCTCAGACGCGATCTGCCGGACGCGCCGCTCGATCTCACCGAACTGACCCTGCCCTGGCCGCTGGAGCCCTTCGGTCCGGTCGGCGAGGTCGAGGAGGCCAGCGACGGCGAGGACGCGCTCATCGCGGCGCTGGACGGGGTCGAGGTCTGCGTCACCCAGATGGCGCCCTTCACCGAACGGGTCCTCGACGCGGCCCCGGCGCTGCGGATGATCGCGGTCTGCCGCAGCTGGCCCGTGAACGTCAATGTCGCGGCGGCCCGGGCCCGGGGCATACGGGTGGTCTGCGCGCCGGGCCGCAACGCGGCGGCCACCGCGGAGTTCACCCTCGGACTGATGCTGTCGGCGCTGCGGCGCATCCCCGAGGCACACAACTCGCTCACCGCGAAGGGCCACTGGGACGGCTCCTACTACACCTATGAACACAGCGGTACGGAGCTGGAGGACGCGACCGTCGGCGTCGTCGGCTACGGCGCGGTGGGCAGCCGGGTCGCCCGGGTGCTGGGGGCGTTCGGCTCCCAGGTGGACGTCTACGACCCGTATGTACGCGGCGACGTCCACGGCATACGGGCCGCGTCCCTGGAGGCGATGCTGGTCCGCTGCCGGATCGTGACCCTGCACGCCCGGCTCACCCGGGAGACCCGGGGCATGATCGGGGCGCACGAGCTGTCCCTGATGCCGCGCGGCTCGGTCCTCGTGAACACGGCGCGCGGGGCCCTCGTGGACACCGAGGCGCTCTGCGACGCGCTCGACAGCGGACAGCTCTCGGCGGCGGCGCTCGACGTCTACGACGAGGAGCCGCCGCGCCCCGGGAGCCGGCTGTTCTCCACCCCGAGCCTGGTCCTGACACCGCATGTGGGAGGCGCGAGCCGGGAGGTGGCGCGGAAGGCGGCGGCATTCATCGCGGCCGAGGTCCGGCGGTACGCCTTGCGCTCGCATTAGGGGGCACACCCCCGGCGCCGCGCCGTCCCCGGGCCCGTTGCGCCCGGCAACCCGGAGGTAGCGGCGCGCCGTAGGCATGACCGTTCGATGGCGTCCGCACGCCCGTCGTGGCTTGTCGCGCAGTTCCCCGCGCCCCCAAACCTCCGGCCCGAGGCCGCCCCGAAGCCCCCGCGCCCCAAAACCTCCGGATGGCCCCTCTCGCCCCCGAATACTCCGGGCGGGGCGGAAGTCCTAGGACCAAGGCATGATCCGGCTGGGGCCTTTCCTGCTGCTAACGTGCAGATGCATAAGATGTGCAATAAGCAGCACCCGGAGGGACCACCGGACATGACCGTCTACACACTTCCCGAACTGCCCTACGACTACGCCGAGCTCGCCCCGGTCATCAGCCCGGAGATCATCGAGCTGCACCACGACAAGCACCACGCCGCGTACGTCAAGGGCGCCAACGACACGCTGGAGCAGCTCGCCGAGGCGCGGGACAAGGACGCCTGGGGTGCCATCAACGGGCTGGAGAAGAACCTCGCGTTCCATCTCTCCGGGCACATCCTGCACAGCATCTACTGGCACAACATGACCGGTGACGGCGGCGGTGAGCCGCTGGACAAGGACGGTGTCGGCGAGCTGGCCGACGCCGTCGCCGAGTCCTTCGGCTCGTTCGCCAAGTTCAAGGCGCAGCTGACGAAGGCGTCCGCGACCACGCAGGGCTCCGGCTGGGGTGTGCTCGCCTATGAGCCGGTCAGCGGTCGGCTGATCGTGGAGCAGATCTACGACCACCAGGGCAACGTCGGTCAGGGCTCGGTGCCGATCCTGGTGTTCGACGCCTGGGAGCACGCCTTCTACCTCCAGTACAAGAACCAGAAGGTCGACTTCATCGAGGCGATGTGGCAGGTCGTCAACTGGCAGGACGTGGCCAAGCGCTACGCCGAGGCGAAGGGGCGCACCCCGCTCATCGCCCCCTGACCGGGATAGTCGTCCTGCTCGTGATCGTCTTCTCAACCTTCACGCGCGGGCGGTAAGAGGGAAGGGCCCCCGCGAGGACGTGACTCGCGGGGGCCCTTTCACGCGCGGCGCGCGGGCCGCGGGACCGTCAGAGGTTGGAGAAATCGGGCTCCGCCGTACGGGTGCGCTTGATCTCGTAGAAGCCGGGGGTGGAGGCCACCAGCAGGGTGCCGTCCCAGAGCCGGGCCGCCGCCTCGCCCCGCGGCGCGGGGGTGACCACCGGTCCGAAGAAGGCGATCTGCTCGCCGTCGGCGCCGGGGACCGCGATCACCGGCGTGCCCACGTCCTGGCCGACCTTGTCGATGCCCTCCTGGTGGGAGGCGCGGACATCGGCGTCGTACGTGTCCTTGTCGGCGTACTCCAGCAGCTCGGCGGGGAGTCCGGCGTCCTTGAGGGCGTCGGCGACGGCGCCCCGCGTGGCGCCCCGGCCGTCGTTGTGGAAACGGGTGCCGAGCGCCGTGTACAGCGGTCCTACGACCTCGTCGCCGTGGAGCGCGCGGGCCGCGGCGACCACCCGGACCGGGGCCCAGGCGTCCTTCAGCCCCTCGCGGTACTCCTCCGGCAGTTCGTCCAGCTTGTCCTCGTTGAGTACGGCGAGGCTCATCACATGCCAGCGGACCTCGATATCCCGGACCTTCTCCACCTCCAGGATCCAGCGGGAGGTCATCCACGCCCAGGGGCAGAGGGGGTCGAACCAGAAATCGGCGGGCGTTCTGCCGTTGTCGGACATCATCTCTCCTCGCAAGGGACCGGCGCTCTCGCGCGGCACAGCCGTCAGCCGCGACAACAAGGTAGGTGACCGGCCGATTCCCCCCGGTCCGCCCGGTCGGGGCGCATGGGAGGATCGGGCCGTTGGAACGAGACACGAAGGAGTGCCCGTGCCGGGTGAGAATCTTTCCCGCGACGAAGCCCGCGAGCGGGCCGAGCTGCTGTCCGTCGACGGGTACGAGGTTGCCCTCGACGTCACATCGGCGACCGGGGGCGACGCCGCCGGAGAGGGCGGTACGGGTGGCGGGGGTCCGCTGACGTTCCGCTCCACGACGACGATCCGCTTCCGCTGCGCCCGGCCGGGCGCAGACAGCTTCGCCGATCTGGTCGCCCCCGCTGTCACGGCGGTCAGCCTGAACGGCGAGAAGCTGGACCCGGCCGAGGTCTTCGACGGCGCCCGGATCAGGCTGGACGGTCTGGCGGCGGAGAACGTCCTGGTGGTGGACGCGCAGTGTGCGTACAGCCGGACGGGTGAGGGGCTGCACCGGTTCGTCGACCCTGAGGACGGCGAGGTCTACCTCTACACCCAGTACGAGCCCGCCGACGCCCGGCGGGTGTTCGCCAACTTCGAGCAGCCCGACCTCAAGGCGCCGTTCCGCTTCGAGGTGACCGCGCCCGACGGCTGGACCGTGTGGAGCAACGGCGCCGGTGAGAAGGACGCCAGGGACGGGGTCTGGCGGTTCGCGGAGACCCGGCCGATCTCCACGTACATCACGGCCGTCGTCGCCGGTCCGTACCACTACGAGACCGACCTCTACACCCGCACCCTCGACGACGGCACGGTGCTGGAGATCCCGCTGGGCGCGATGTGCCGCAAGGGGCTGGCCCGGCATTTCGACGCCGACGACGTCTTCCTCGTCACCAAGCAGGGCCTCGACTTCTTCCACGACCGGTTCGACTTCCCGTACCCCTTCGGCAAGTACGACCAGGCGTTCGTGCCCGAGTACAACATCGGCGCGATGGAGAACCCGGGGTGCGTCACCTTCCGGGAGGAGTTCATCTTCCGGGGCAAGGTCACCCGGGCTTCGTACGAGCGCCGCGCCAATGTGATCCTCCACGAGATGGCGCATATGTGGTTCGGCGACCTGGTCACCATGGTGTGGTGGGACGACCTGTGGCTGAAGGAGTCCTTCGCCGACTTCATGGGCTCGTACGCGATGGTCGGCGCGACCCGCTTCACCGACGGCTGGATCACCTTCGCCAACAACCGCAAGGCGTGGGCGTACCGGGCCGACCAGATGCCGTCCACGCATCCGGTGACCGCGGACATCCGCGACCTGGAGGACGCCAAGCTCAACTTCGACGGGATCACCTACGCCAAGGGCGCCAGCGTGCTGAAGCAGCTCGTGGCCTATGTCGGCGAGGAGGCGTTCCTGGAGGGCTCGCGGCGCTACTTCAAGCGGCACGCGTACGGGAACACCCGGCTGGCGGATCTGCTGTCGGTGCTGGAGGAGGTGTCCGGACGGGATATGGCCGCCTGGTCCGCCGCCTGGCTCCAGACGGCGGGCGTGAACTCCCTGACGCCGGTCGTCACCTATGACGCGGCCGACCGGATCACCGAGCTGGCGATCGCCCAGGACGCGGGTGTCGTCCGGGGCGAGGCGGGCGTGCTGAGGCCGCACCGCGTCGCCGTCGGGCTCTACCGGCACGAGGACGGCGCGCTGGTGCGGTACGCGTCCGCCGAGGCGGACGTCGACGGCGCGCGGACCGTGGTGCCGGAGCTGGCGGGCGCCGAGCGCCCGGCGCTCGTCCTGGTCAACGACGAGGACCTGACCTACTGCAAGATCCGCTTCGACGAGGGGTCGCTGGCAGCGCTCCGGGAGCGGCTCGGCGACATCGCCGACCCGCTGGCGCGGGCGCTGTGCTGGTCGGCGCTGTGGAACCTGACGCGGGACGGGCTGATGCCCGCCCGGGACTTCGTCGACCTGGTGCTGCGGTTCGCGGGCCGCGAGTCCGATATCGGGGTGCTCCAGATGCTGCACGCCTGGGCCAGGACCGCCCTGACGCACTACGCGGCGCCGGAGTGGCGCGAGGAGGGCGGGCGGCTGCTGGCGCAGGGCGCGCTGCGGGAGCTGCGGCTCGCGGAGCCCGCCGGTCAGCACCAGCTGACCTGGGCGCGGTTCTTCGCCACGGTCGCCGACTCGGCGGCCGACCTCCAGCTCCTCACCGGCCTCCTCGAAGGCACGGCGAAGATCGACGGGCTCGACGTCGACCAGGAACTGCGGTGGGCGTTCCTCGAACCGCTGGCCGCGCACGGCGTCGCGGACGAGGAGCGGCTGGCGGCCGAGCTGTCCCGCGACGACACCGCGTCCGGGACCCGGCACCACGTCCGCTGTCTCGCCGCCCGTCCTTCGGCGGCGGTCAAGGACGAGGCGTGGGCCCGGGTCGTGGAGTCCGACGAGCTGTCGAACGCGCTGGTGGAGGCGACGATCTCGGGCTTCGTCCAGTCGGGCCAGCGGGAGCTGCTGGCGCCGTTCGCGCCGAAGTACTTCGCGGTGATCGAGCGGCTCTGGGCCGAGCGGTCCATCCAGATCGGGATGGACGTCGTATCGGGCCTCTTCCCGTCGTTGCAGGGCGAGAGCGCGCGGGTGGCGGCGGAGGAGTGGCTCGCGGAGCACCCCGACGCGGCACCGGCCCTGCGCCGCCTGGTCGTGGAGTCCCACGACGACCTGGTCCGCGCCCTCGACGCCCGGAAGAGGGACGCGTCCTCGGCGTAGTCCTCCCGCCGGGGAGCCGCCGTTCGGCGCCGCGCGCCCTTCGAGGGTGCGGGTCCGGGAGGCTCTTGAGCCCTGCCGGGGCCGCGCCCCCGAAGGCCCGCTCCCCGGGGCCGCGCCCGCGGAACGGCAGGGGCGTGCCGGGTTGGCGACGGGGCTGTAACAGCGGATAGCGCGCGGCGTGCCGCGGGCATCCCCTTCGCATGACACCCCACACCGCGCTCGCCGCCCTTCCCGTTCCCCCCGACGTCCGTGATCGCGTCCTGTCCGCGGCCCAGTTGCGGCGGTACGGCGTCACCGGGGCGCGGCTCGCCGCCCATTGCCGGGCCGGCGGGCCGTGGCAGGCGCTGCTGCCGGGGGTGTATCTGCTGCGTCGGGGCGTCCCGACCGGCGAGGAACTGCTCCGCGGGGTGCTGTTGTACGCGGGGCGGCCGCCGGGCCGGGAGCGGGACGCGGTGGCGCGGCCGTACGGGGACGCCGTACTGACCGGTGCCGCCGCCCTCGCCCTGCACGGGTTCGCCTCGGTGGGTCCGCCGGGCGGACTCGGCGTCGTCGACGTGCTCGTACCCGGGACGCGGCGGCTGCGGTCGACCGGCCGGGCCCGGATCGTCCGGACCTCCGCCCTGCCGGAGCCCGTGGCGGTGGACGGGCTGCCGGTCGCCCCGGTGGCCCGGGCCGTGGCGGACGCCGTCGAGGGCGTCACGGACCCCGGAGCCGTACGGCTGCTGGTGGCGGAGGCCGTCGGCGGCGGACACTGCGATCCGGCGGCGCTGGTCGCGGAGTTGGAGCGGGCCGGGCTGCTGCGCCGGCCTCGGGTACTGGACGCCGTGGAGGCGCTGCTCGCGGAGGGCAGGTCCCGGGCGGAGGACCGGCTGTACGGGCTGGTGTACGCGTCCGGGCTGCCCGACCCGCTGTGGAACGTCGATCTGCGGCTGCCCGGCGGTCCCGGTCTGGGGCGGGTCGACGCCTACTGGCCCGACCACTGTGTGGCCGTCGTCCTCGACGCGTCCCCCGCGTCCCCCACAGACACAGCCGTCGGGGCGGGCGACACGGGCTGGGCGGCCCGGGTCCGGCAGCGGGAGCATCTGGAGCGGCTCGGGATCACCGTCGTACCGCTGACGCCGCGGAAGGTGCGGGACTGGCCGGAGCAGCAGGCCGTGGTGGTCCGTACGGCGCTGTCGGCGGCGGTGGACCGGGAGCCGCCCGCGTATGTGGTGGTGCTCCCCCGCTGATCCCCCCGGCGACCGGAACGACGGGACGGCAGGGGCGGCAGGGACGGCGGGGCCGGCGGGGACGCCGGACACCACGGCCCGGATACCGGACCGGTCGGACGGACCCGTCCGGACCGGACCCATCGGGCGCTCCGGGGCGGATCGGACCGTTACCGGACCCTCCGTCAGCTCAAGTGGCGGTTTTCGGCCATGGATCCCAGAAGTCCCGTCCGTATCCGGTGGGGACGCCGGGTGTATACGGCGCGTGTCACCTGGAACAACTCTCCTTTTCCGCCCCCTTTTTCCTCTTGACGCGGCCCCGCCGACAGCGGTTTTCTGCCATGGTCACATCACTTTTCCCGAGCGCTCTCCCCAAAACCCCGTCCCGTACGAAAGGCTGAGCGGTCGTCCGGCACCGAAATCCGGACCGATGACCAGCATTGCCATCAGCCAGGGAACCCGTTCCTTCACCAACAGGGATGCCGATGACCCCCGAACCCCAGAGCTCCATATCCGGACGCTCCGCCACCGGGCGCAGACGCGCGGCCCGGATCGCCGCCGCGGCCTCGCTCGTGACCGCCCTGGTCGCCGCGGGCACCGTGCCCGTGTTCGCCGCCCCCGCCGACGACCCCGGCGCCACGGGCAGCACCGGCGCCAAGGCCGTCCAGCCG
Organism: Streptomyces sp. NPDC059248; assembly: GCF_042753905.1. Lineage (NCBI taxonomy): Bacteria > Bacillati > Actinomycetota > Actinomycetes > Kitasatosporales > Streptomycetaceae > Streptomyces > Streptomyces sp. NPDC059248. The sequence continues at coordinate 87,868 of NZ_JBHYZV010000029.1, forward strand.
GCCGAGAAGAAGCTCGGCGCGGCCGACGTCGAACTCCTCGCCGAGGCCGAGGCCAAGGGCGAGAAGCAGATCACCGTGATGATCGCCACCGCCCCCGGCGCCACCGAGCCGGTCGTGGCCCAGCTCGGCGCCGTCGACGGGGCGTACGTCGGCAAGACGTACGACCAGCTCGGCTATGTCCGGGCCACCCTCCCCACCCGGCACGCGGAGAGCGCCCTGCGCACCGCCGCCAAACTCCCCAGCGTGCACGGCATCGACCTCCGGCACGAGGTGAAGCTGGACGACCCGACCCCGGGCGCCGACACCGTCAAGGCGGCGTCGGGCGCGACCGGCAAGCAGGTCCGCAGCTACCCGGCGCCCGACGCGAACACCCCCGCCAAGAACCCGTACAACCCGTCCTTCGAGACGGGCGCCGTCGACTTCGTGAAGAAGAACCCGAAGTACGACGGCCGCGGGATCACCATCGGCATCCTGGACTCCGGCGTCGACATCGCCCACCCGGCGCTGCAGAAGACCACCACCGGCGAGCGCAAGATCGTCGACTGGGTCACCGCGACCGACCCCGTACTCGACGGCGACGGCACCTGGCGCGCGATGCGGACCGAGGTCGGCGGCCCGTCGTTCACCGTCAACGGCCGCGCCTACACGGCGCCCGCCGGGACGTACAAGTTCAACCTCTTCGCCGAGGCGATCACCCGCAACGGCGACATGGCCGGCGACCTCAACCGGGACGGCGACACCACCGACGTCTGGGCGCTGCTGTACGACGCCGCCGCGGGCACCGTCCGGGTCGACCTGAACAACAACGCCGACTTCACCGACGACACGCCGATGAAGCCGTACAAGGACGGCTTCCAGATCGGCTACTTCGGCCAGGACGACCCGGCCACGCCGGTCGCCGAACGGATCCCGTTCGTGATCGAGCTGCGCAAGGACGTCGTCTACAACCCCGCCACCGGGGCCAAGGCCGACTTCGCGGGCATCGGCATCATCGAGGGCTCCCACGGCTCCCACGTCGCCGGTATCACCGCCGCCAACGGCCTCTTCGGCGGGAAGATGAACGGCGCGGCGCCCGGCGCCAAGCTGGTCTCCTCCCGGGCCTGCTCCTGGAGCGGCGGCTGCACCAACATCGCCCTCACCGAGGGCCTGGCCGACCTGGTGATCAACCGGGGCGTGGACATCGTCAACATCTCCATCGGCGGTCTCCCGGCGCTCAACGACGGCAACAACGCCCGGGTCGAGCTGTACAACCGGCTCATCGACACCTACGGCGTCCAGCTGGTGATCTCCGCGGGCAACGACGGCCCCGGCACCAACACCCTGGGCGACCCGGGCGTCGCCGACAAGGCGATCTCCGTCGGCGCCTCCATCTCCAAGGAGAGCTGGGCCGCCAACTACGGGTCGCTGGTGACGAAGAAATACCAGATGATGCCGTTCTCGTCGCGCGGCCCGCGGGAGGACGGCGGCTTCACACCCACCATCACCGCGCCCGGCTCGGCGATCCAGACCACCCAGACCTGGTCGCCCGGCGGCCCGGTCCGCGAGGCGGGCTACCAGCTGCCGCCCGGCTACTCGATGATCCAGGGCACCTCGATGTCCTCGCCGCAGGTCGCGGGCGTGGGCGCGCTGCTGCTCTCCGCCGCCAAGCAGCGGGGCATCGAGCTGACCCCGGCGAAGCTGCGCACCGCCCTGACCAGCACCGCGGACAAGATCCCCGGCGTCAAGGCGCACGAGCAGGGCGCCGGTCTCGTCGACACCCTGGACGCCTGGGACTCGATCAAGGACGGTGTCGCCGCCCACGAGTACCACGTCAAGGCGCCCGTCGACACGGCGATCGACTTCGCCCTGAAGACCCCCGGCTTCGGTACCGGTCTCTACGACCGCGAGGGCGGTCTGAAGGCCGGCCAGTCCCGGACGTACGACATCACCGTCACCCGGACCACCGGCCCGGACCGCGCCGTCTGGCACGAGCTGGACTGGCGGAACAACGACGGCACCTTCCGGCTGCTGACCGGCAAGTGGGTCAAGCTGCCGCTGAACCAGCCGGTCACCGTGACCGTGCAGGCCAAGCCGAGGACGGACGGCGTGCACAGCGCCATCCTGGAGGCCGACGACCCGCGCACCGAGGGCGTCGACAAGCAGATCATGGCGACCGTCGTGGTCTCCACGCCGCTCGCGGCCCCTTCGCACTCCTTCAAGGCATCCGGCTCGGTGGAGCGCAACAGCCACCGCTCGTACTTCATCACCGTCCCCGAGGGCGCGAAGACCCTGGAGGTCGCGCTCGGCGGACTGGCGAAGGACAGCCAGACCCGGTTCATCTCCATCCACCCGTACGGGGTGCAGATGGAGGACAGCGCCACCATCTACTGCTACCCGAATTACCCGAACCCGGCCAACACCTGCCGCCCCGACCTGCGCTCCTACCAGGAGCCTGCGCCGGGTGTCTGGGAGATCGAGGTCGAGTCGCGGCGTACGTCGCCGCTGCTGGACAACCCGTACCAGCTGGACGTCACCCTGCTGGGCGCGGACTTCGCCCCGGCCGTGCAGACGCTGCCCGAGGCGAAGGTCGGCGTCCCGGCGCCGGTCCAGTGGACGGTCACCAACAAGATCGCCGCGATCGACGGGCGGCTGGAAGGCGGCTCCCTGGGCTCCGCCAAGGTGGACCGGCCGACGATCGCGCAGGGCGAGACCCGGCAGACCACGGTGACCGTCGGTGAGGGCGTCGAGCGGCTCGACATCGCCATCGGTAACACCTCCGACCCGAGCGCCGACCTCGACCTCTCCGTCTTCAACCAGGCGGGCCAGCGGGTCGCGGTCGCGGCGGACGCGGACTCCGAGGAGGCCGTGAGCCTGGTGAAGCCCGCGGCCGGCACCTACCGGATCGTCGTCGACGGCTACGCGGTCGCCGCCGGCGGTACCCAGTACGACTACCGCGACGTCTTCTTCTCCCCGTCGCTGGGGCAGATCAAGGTCGACGCGGACCGGCGGATCCCGCTGGGGACCGGTGAGTCGGCGCAGGTCGGCGCGGAGGTCGTGGTCGCGGGACCGGCGCCCGAAGGCCGGCAGTTCTTCGGGGACGTACGGCTCGTGAACGGTCGCGGCACCGCGGCAGGCACGGGCAGTGTCGTGATCGGTTCCGTCGTCCCGTAACGGACGCGGCGAACCCCCGGCGGCCGGTTCCGCACCGGCCGCCGGGGGTCTCGCACCGGGGCCGCCGTACGGGAGGGGGAGCTGTATCTTATACACATAAGACGCTGCCGAAGACTAAAGCAGTGAAGATCACGGTGGTCGCCGAAT
>NZ_JBHYZV010000030.1:0-88211 GCF_042753905.1 Streptomyces sp. NPDC059248
TCCTCGCCTTACCGGCGGGGCTGCGTCCCGGCCCCGGGGGGGGCGGGGGGGCAACGCCCCCCCGCATCCGGGGGGTCGGCGTGGGGGGGGGGGGCGGGCCGCCGCCGGCACGGCGAACCACCCGGGGTCGCCGCCGTTGTCGATGAAGGCCTGGACCGCTCCTCGCTGGTCCACCAGCCGGCGGGGACCACCACTGTCGCCCGGATCGCCACGACGGCCGTCACTTACGGGCAGTGGATCACCACGGGCTCGGGGTACGCGTATGGCGGTCGCTTACCCCGTTCCGGCGCAAGCCTGCGCCTCGGTCAGGTAGCGCGCGACGGGGCCCAGAGTCAGCATTCCGCCGGCGGCGCCGGCGTGTTCGGCACGGGCATCGCGCAGGGCAACCTCGGCGCGTGCGGCGATCTCGCGCTCGCCGAGGCGTACGGCGGCGCGGGCGGTCAGGCACCACATGGCTTCCTGCATGTGGTCACGCGGTGGTTCGGGCACCGCGATGAGGGTGGCACGGGCCTCCTCGACCCGGTCCTGGGCGAGCAGCACGAGGGGTCGCGCCCAGAGTCGGTACGGGCCCCAGTCGAGGTGCGGGTCGGTGGGCGCGGGCCGGTCGTGCAGCAGGCGCAGTCCCAGGAGGGCGAGCGGGAACAGGCCCCGATGCAGTCCGGGCATTCCGGCCGTCCGGAGGGCGTCCTCGGCAGCGCGGTAGTGGGCTGCTGCCGTGGCGGCGGTCGGTCCGCCGGGTTCGGTGCTGCGGGCGGCCGTGGCCCGGGCCCTGAACCATCTGGTGAGGACGGGGACGAGGGGCGCTTCGGTGGTGGCGGCGAGCTGGTCGGCCGCATGGGCGTGCGAGGTTGCGGCGTCGAGGTCGCCGAGGGCCGAGGCGGATTGCAGGCGGACGAGCCGGCCGAGTACGGCGAAGTTCGGCAGCTCGTGCCGGGTGGCCAGGTCGAGGATCTCGGCGCCGATCCGGTCTCGTACCGCCGCGAGCCCGGGGCGGGTGAAGGACTGCAGGAACACCCCGTTGAGGGCGAAGGCCAGCAGGGCGGGATCGGCCAGGTCCCGTGCCAGTGCCTCGGCCTGCAGTGCCGCCTGCTGCGCGTGCTTCAGCTCGGTTACGGACAGATCGGCGCTGCGGCTCTCGACGGCGATCGTGGCAAGGAGGCGGGCGCGCAGGTCGTCGGGGCCGTCCGGGCCGAGCGCGGTGAGGGTGCGCTCGGCGGCCGCGACGACGGCGCGGGACTGCTCGGGGTCGTCGGCCCGGCTCCAGATGGCGGGCACGTCGTAGGCGCCGATGATCCGGGCGGTCAGGGAGGGGTCCCCGGTGCGTTCCGCCGCCTGGACGGCGGAGAGGCGGTCGCGCCGCGAGTGGACGAGGGCGTCGCCGCCCGCCAGTGCGAGCGTGCGGGCCAGATCCACGGTGGTGCGTGGGCCGAGACGGACGCCGGGGCCGGTCCACGCGGTACGGGCTCCTTCGGGCGGCACGGACCCGTTGAGGATGTCCGTCTCCAGGCGCTGGAGGCCGGCACCGGGGTCGAGTCCGAGTTGGTCGACGAGCATTGTGCGGGCGCGGCGGAGGGTGGCAAGCGCGTCGGCCCGGCGGCCCGCGCGGTACAGCGCGCGGGCAAGGAGCCCCCAGGCCGGCTCGCGCCACGGGTGTTCGGCGACATGGGCACCCAGTTCGGCGACGAGGTCCGCCCCTTCCCCGGAGTCGAGGAGGATGCGGGCGCGCAGTTCCGCCCCCTCCAACCTCAGCTCCTCCAGTCGGGTCCGCTCGCGCTGCGCCCATGGGGCGCCGGTCACATCGGCGTAGGCGGGTCCTCGCCAGTCCGCGAGTACCGTGCCGAGGTCGCCCGCCGCGTCGGGGTTGCGGCGGGCTCGGGCCAGGGTGTCCTGGAACCGGTGGACGTCCACGTCCTCGCGCGGCAGGCGCAGCGCGTAGCCGGGGCCTTCGGTGACGATGACGCGCGGCGGATCGCGGGGCGGTCGGTCGGGTTCGAGGGCGCGGCGCAGCGCGGCGACGAAGGTACGCAAAGCGCCGATGGCGCGGGCAGGCGGATCGGTCCACAGGTCGTTGACGAGGGTGTCGGTGGTGACCATCTGTCCCTCGGCGGCGACGAGCCGGGCGAGTACCTCACGATGGCGGGGTCCGCCCAGGTCAACCGGACTGCCGTCGTCGCGGAAGGCCCGCACGGCACCGAGCACGTCGATTCGCATGCCCCCATCCTCCGTGCCGGAGGCCGGCTGCGCCCCACCGTACTGATCGGCTGCTGATCGCCGTCGCCCAAGCTGATCCGGTCCAGTCCCCGACCCGAAAGGGTGGTCCTTCATGACACTCACCATTCCCGGCTTCGATCACATCCGCCTGCCCGGTGCGGACGGTGTGGAGCTGGCTGCGGCTGTCGGCGGCAGCGGCAGCCCGGTCGTGCTGTTGCACGGTTTTCCCCAGACCCACCTCATGTGGCGACACGTAGCCGAGCGGCTCGCCGACGAGCACACGGTGATCTGTCCTGACCTGCGGGGCTACGGCGCCAGCGGCAAGCCGGCGGCCACCGACCCCGATGTGTACGCCAAGCGCACCATGGCCGCCGACGCCGTGACCCTGGCGGCGGCCCTCGGCCACGAGCGCTTCGCCCTCGTCGGTCACGACCGGGGCGCCCTGGTCGCCTTCCGGGCGGGTCTTGACCACCCCGAGACCATCACACACCTGGGCATCCTCGATGTCGTGCCGACGCTCGACATGTGGAACGTCCTGCATGGCACCTCGGCGGCGGTCGGCTACCACCTCTTCCTGATGGCGCAGCCGCCGGGCCTGCCGGAGGCGATGATCGCAGGCAGCGCGGACGCGTTCTTCGGCTCGTTCCTCGACGCCTGGGCCAACGACCCGACCGCCGTACCCGAGGATGTGCGCGCCGAGTACCTGCGGGCGAGCGCCGCGGCGGTGACGTCGATCGTCGCGGACTACCGGGCCTCGGCGGGCATCGACGTCACGCACGACCAGGCGGACCTGGACGCCGGGTCGCAGCTGGCCATGCCCGTGACGGTCGTCCAGCAGGACTGGGGCGCGCAGCTCGGCTACGACGCTGCCGCGGTGTGGAAGGCGTGGGCGCCGGACCTGGACCACCGGCTGACCCGCGCCGGGCACTTCATGGCCGAGGAGGCACCCGACGAGATCGCCGAGGCGATCCAGGACCTGCTGGCCCGCTGAGCCTCCTGTTCCCGACCCGTCGGCCGGGTCAGCCGGCGGAAGGCGTCGAGCCTGGCCTCGTGCTCGCTCGGCCAGGTTTCCCGGCCTTTGAGCGTCTCCCTCTTGAAGGCGCGGCGTTGAAGCTTTCCTCGGCGGCGTTGTCCGCGCCGGAGCCGATCGGACCCTTGCCTTGCCGGACCCCTGCTGACCTCCGGCGCGTGAAGCAAGGTCGAAGACGGTCGCGAGGTAGAGCGGCCGGGCCCGCTGGGTCGTCCGCCGTCCAGAGGGGTGCGCTGCACCAGGCCGTTCTGGGTCTGCTGGAGGCGGTGGCCCGGCCGGGCATGGTCGCGATGGAGCAGTTGCCTGCGCTGGAGCACCGGCCGGAGTGCGAGGGGTGGCCGGATGCATCCGGTCTGGTGCAGGGAGTCCGGGAGGAGCCGTCCATTGAGCCCGGTCCGGACCTGCCGGCCCGGGACGGCATCCGCGTCCGTGCCGTCACACCGCGCAGACAATGCGCCCGGGCGGCACCTTCATAAGTACCGGGCTCTTTCGGCCGCGTATCGGCTGCCCCTACTTGATCTCCACGAAGATCACATGCGTCGGGGTGTCGCCCACGTTCTCCCCGATGTGGGTGTGCTCGACCATCCAACCCGCCTCGAACGGGGCGCGGTCCACTTCGATGATCCGGTCGTCGATCGTCATGCGTCGGCGGAAGGCGCTCAGCGTGATCAGCACGCTGTCGGGGTGGTGGTGCCGCAGGGTGCGCGTGCCCGGCATGTCGCGGAACTCCACGACCCGGACCCTATCGTTCTCGAAAATGACCCGGTAGAGGTCCGGGTCGGTCACCGTGGGGTGCCGACTGTCGTCCACAACGGATCCTCGATTCCAGAAATGAATTGGCGGGAAGACCGCTCCCGGCCCGTGCCCTGCGCCGCTGGATCACCGGACCCGACGGCGGATCCCGCCGACGAGGAATGACCGGCTCCAGGGTCCACCCGCCTTGCGCGGGGCCTTTGTCCTCGGTGACGACATCGAGCCTGTGCGGGAAGGCGGTATTCACCGGGGTTTTCTGTCCCTCTGCGGCCTCATCCCTCAACACCAAGAGCGATGAGCCGCAGAAGAGGCCGATAGACACCCATTCTCTTCCATGTCCCTGCTGGCCCGCGCGCCAATTAGCCCATTAGGGTGAGTATTTGTTCGTGGACCTGAAGGACGGATCCCGCTGGAGCGCGACCATCATCACCCTCGGGCAAGTCGAGGCCCTCATGGCTCGACGGGCCGCAAGGGGGAAAGCCCTGGGAGGCCGCTACTTCGAGCTGACGCTCCACCGCACCACCTATCGAAGTGCGGCCGACTGCTGGATTGAGCAGGTGACGCCGAACGCTCCCGGGGGCGGAAGGTGACGAACCGGCGCACCTCGGGGGTGTGGATACCCGTGGCTCTCAACAGCCTGTGGCTGCCGGGCCGGGTTCACCCGGCAGGCGCGTGCCCAGCCGGTACGGCCCCTTGCACCCCGCCCGCCGGTACGTTCGGGGTGAGGGTGCTTCGCCGTGGGATGTCGTGCAGGTCGATGCGGACGGTCAGCAGTTCGGTGGTTCCCATGACACGTACGACGACCGCGTTGAGGGCGCGCAGGGGGTGGTAGCGGCCGAGTTGCCGTTGCCGCGCGTAGGGGTCGTCGTCGGGGAGCAGATGGGCTGTGCCGTCCTTCCAGACGAAGTGCCAGCCCTGGCGGAGTCTGACGCGGACCTGCGGATTCTTCTCAATGTTGCGTACGTACCCGGCTCGTCGGCCGTGTTCGGCGACGACCCAGAAGGTATTTCCCTGTCGGCCGTTGCCGACGGGGGTGGCGCGGCGCCGGCCGCTGACGCGTCCGCGAGTTTCCAGCAGGGCGTAGCCCAGCGGCATCAGCCCGATGCGCAGCAACAGGCGGATGGGCGGGTTGATCAGGTATCGCTGCACGGGGGTGACCAGGGCGCGCTTGAACCGTGCGCTGGTCAGCGTCAGGGCGACATTGGCCGCGAGGGCGGCGCTGAGGGCGGCGGGCAGTACGGCGCCCCGTGGTGCGGTGGGGTCGATAAGCCACCAGGCCCACACCAGGACGGCCGCGATCGTGGTGGCGGTGAGCAGTCCGAATGCTCTAGGCGGATTAAATCGATTATGTCCCATACGACCGTATTGTAGTCGTTATGAATGAATCGCGTCAGGTGAAGCTTGCCGATGCCCTGCTGCATATCGCCGCTACTCGCGGGCTCGACCAGGTCAGCGTTCGGGAGGTCGCCTCCGTCGCGGGGGTGTCCATCGGGGCGGTGCAGTACTACTTCTCGACCAAGGACGAGATGCTCGCCTTCGCCTTCCGGCAGGTGGTGGACCGCACACGCGCCCGCATCCGCGGCCTGGAGGCCGCCGCAGGGCGTCGGCAGGCCATGGGCGCCGTCCTGCGGCAGCTCCTTCCGCTGGATGCGCAGCGCCTCGCGGAGTGCCGCGTCTATCTCGCCTTCGCCGCCCGTGCCACGACCTCGCCCACGCTTGCCGCCATTCAGAACGCGACTTTGACTGCCATCCACGACGAACTGCGGCAGACACTCGCCGCACTCCCCGCCCCACCCTCCGGTCACCCCGTTCTCCATCCCGCCCGGGACGCCCGGCTGCTGCTCGCACTGGTCGACGGCCTCATGTTCGACGCGGTCACCGCCCCCACCGCACTGCCTCCGGCCGTCGCAGCCGAAGCCTTGGATGTCTACCTGGAACGACTCCTGCCGGGCGGCCACTGACCACATCCCCCTCCACACCACGTTTCGAGGGACAGGCAAATCCAGCAACGGTCCGTACCGGCGCCTGACGCGTTGCGCCCTCACCAGCGCTCTGCCCCTGCTGCCCCTCACCCTCAACCGTCCCGGCACACGCCGCCGCCCGCACCCGCACCCGCACCCGAGATCGCGCGGATCGGCGTCGCTGTCGGCATGTTGCCCGTACGGACGGAGGACCGTACGGGCTACGAGCGGACCAAGTTCATGCACTGGAAAGCCGGGGTGAAGCCCGACGCCTGCAACACCCGGTTTATCGGTTGTGCATCGTGCGAGGCACATGAGTCACGGGCTCCTGCGCACTCGCGGGAAGAAGGCTGTGCTTGCGGCCGTCGTTGCCGCCGCGTTTGTCGCATGCTGTGCGGGCCTGGATGAGCACGGCGGACGGGGTACCGCAGCGTCGGCGGGCACGAGGCCGCCGGCAGTGCTTCGGCTCCGGGCATTCGCTCCGTAGGCCGACGCTGGCACTCGGTCTGATCGCCGAGAACGGCGCTGGCCCGAACGGGCCCGCTCGGGGAACGCCGCCTACGGCGTGCGGGGAAGCCGGACCGTGACGAGCAGGCCGCCGACGGGGTTGGGGACGAGGTCGAGGGCCCCTCCATGGGCCCGGACGATGCTGTGCACGATGGCCAGGCCGAGGCCGACGCCGGCGTGTTCGTCGGTGCGTACGCGTTCTGTTCCACGCTGGAAGGGTTCGACGAGGGTCGGTACCAGTTCCGGTGGGAGCCGGCGACCCGTGTTCTCGACTCGCAGCACGCTCATGTCGCCGTGGGCCTCGGTGTGGATGGTTACGGTGCCATCGGCGGGGAGGTTGTGGACGATGGCGTTCTGGACGAGGTTCGTCGCCGTCCGCAGCAGGAGCTCCGCGGAGCCGCTGGTCCGAGCCGGTCCGCCGGTGACATCCAGCGTGATCCGGCGCCGTTCGGCGAGGGGAAGCAGCGTTTCGGCGGCTTCTTCGGCGATGAGGGACAGATCGACGCTCTCGCGGGTGAAGTTTCCGCGGTCGCCGCGGCTGAGCAGCAGGAGGGCCTCGGTGAGGTCGGTCGCCCGCCGGTTGACTGCGTACAGACGTTCGATGAGGTCGTCCCGTTCCCGCGTCGGATCCTTGCGAGCGACATCGAGGAGCGTCCGCGAGATCGCCAGCGGGGTGCGCAGCTCGTGGGAGGCGTTCGCGGCGAATCGCTGCTGCTCGGCGACGTGGGATTCGAGTTGTTCGAGCATCGAGTCGAGCGCGTCGGAGAGTTCGCGGAATTCGTCCCGGCGGCCCTTCATGCCGATCCGGTGGGACAGCGATCCGTTCTCGGCTGTCCGGACCGCGTCCGTGATCTGTGTGAGTGGTGCGAGCATCCGGCCGGCCAGGATCCATCCCCCGACCAGCCCGAACACGAGCAGGAAGACCATCGCCGCGGCTGCGGCGGGGCCGAAGACCTGCAGGAGGACGTAGCGGTTGGGCGCGACCCTGAGAAGACCCACATCGCTGTCCGGTACGTAGCGCAGGAGGAACCCCCACACCACGGCCAGCAGGAGAACGCCGGCGAGCAGAACGAACCCGGCGTAGCTGAGGGTGAGTTTCAGTCGGGTGCTGAGCCCCGGGGGTCTAGGCATACGGACTGCCGGGGGCGGCGATGTCCCGGTCCGGGGCCACGGTCTTCGTACCGGTGTCGATCCGGTAGCCGACGCCGGGCACCGTGGTGATGATCCATGGTTCGCCGAGCCGTTTGCGCAGCGCGGAGACGGTGATGCGCACGGCGTTGGTGAACGGATTGGCGTACTCGTCCCAGGCCCGTTCCAGCAGCTCCTCGGCCCTGACGACCCCGCCGTCGGCGGAGACGAGGACTTCCAGTACCGCGAACTGCTTGCGGGTGAGCGCGACGTAGCGTTCGTCGCGGAAGACCTCCCGCCGGAACGGGTCGAGCCGCAGGCCCGCGATCTCGCGCACCGGCGGCCGGGCGTACCCGCGTCTGCGGTCGAGCGCCCTCAGCCGCAGGACGAGCTCCCGCAGTTCGAACGGTTTGGTGAGGTAGTCGTCGGCGCCGAGCTCGAAACCGGACGCCTTGTCGTCGATCCGGTCGGCAGCGGTGAGCATGAGGATCGGGATGCCGCTGCCGGAAGCGACGATGCGCCGGGCGACCTCGTCGCCGGAGGGTCCGGGGATGTCACGGTCGAGGACCGCGATGTCGTACGAGTTGAGGCTGAGCAATTCCAGGGCGGTGTCGCCGTCACCGGCGATGTCGGCGGCAATCGCCTCCAGCCGCAGGCCGTCACGGACCGCCTCGGCCAGGTAGGGCTCGTCCTCCACGATCAGTACGCGCATGCGTGAACCCTAAGGTCGTCACAGAATCGGCGCCGACGGGTGCCCACCGGAAACGCCACGCGCCCTGCCGGCGCCGGGCGCGGGGCGAGGCCGGTCCGGCGGCACCTCCGCCGCAGTGCGCCACCAGCGGCGCGACGCAAGCCCGAACAGCACGGCACCGGCGGCGTTGACCAGTACGTCATCCACCGACGACACCCTGTCCAGCCGCAGGACGTACTGTGCGGTCTCGACCAGGACCGAGCAGCTCGCCCCGAGCACCAGGATCCGCGGCGCGGACGCCGGCGCCGCGAACCGCATCGGAGCGAAGAAGCCCAGCGCCGCGAAGATCAGCAGGTTGCCGCCGATCCCGACCGGCCCCATCGTGACCAGGTCCCGCAACGGGATCGGACTCACCCGGCCGGGGACGACGCCGGCCCCCGGGCCCGGTTGCAGGGTCAGCCACACCATCGGCACCGTCCCGTAGACCATGCCCACCTCAGCCGCCCGCCCCGCCGGGGGGCGCGGCGCCGGTGATGGCCTGCGTCTGCCGCCCGAGGATGTCCGCCAGGCTGTCGGAGTCGCGGTTGATGAGGGTGACGGCGACCCAGCCGGTGTACGGGTAGATGCTCCAGTTGGCACCGACACCGGGGTTTCCACCGGCACGCTGGTACTTCCACTGGCCGTTGACGATGTTGATCGCGAGCCCGTACGCACCGAACGACGTCGGCCCGTGGGGGATTTTTGCCCCGAAGAGCACGTCGGCCCAGGGCCGGTCCAGCACCGTACCGTCGGTGAGCGCCTGCGCGAATCGGACCAGATCCGGCGCGGTGGCGAAGCCGCCGTCCCCGGGGGCGTCGATGAAGGCGCGGCCCGGGTTCTTGCCGAGTACGTACGGGTACGGGCTGCCCTGGTCCAGGTTGCGGAGCGCGTCCACCACTTGGCCGTCGGCCAGTTTCATGTACGGGTGCGCGATGTGCGGGTCGGTGAGCCACTGCGGCCTGGTGGAGAACGCCGAGCCGGTCATGCCGCAGCGCTTGAAGATGTTCTCCTGGACGTAGTCCCAGTACGTCGTGCCGGCCACGGCCTCCACGATCAGTGCGGACATGGTGGTCTCCGCCTCCGTGTGGGCGGTGTTGGGAGTGCCCGGGACGCCCACGAGGTTCGCCTGCCGGGCCCGCTGCTCGTAGTACTGGTGCACCTCGTCCCGGCTCTGGAAGACGCGTTGCACGTCCTCATCCGGGGAATCCAGCCTGGAGGTGCCGGACAGCAGGTGGTGGATGGTCACCTGCTCGGCGATGTCCTTGGCGAAGCCGGTCAGGTGGGCGCCCACCGTGTCCGACAGCCGCAGCCTGCCCTGCTGCGCCAGCTGCAAGACGGCCACCGCGTGGAACGGCTTGCCCGCCGAACTGAGGCCGAACGCGATGCCCTCGCGGTTGGGGATCCCCTGCTCCTCGTCGGCCATGCCGTAGCTGCGAGACAGGACCGTGCGGCCCCGGTGCGACAGCAGCACCACGCCGCAGAACTTGCCCTCGGCGGCCAGCTGCGCCACGTATCGGTCGAAAGCTCCGCCGGGCAGGGTGTCCCGCGGGATCCGGTCGTCCCCGGACGAGTCGGTCGGGGCCGCGTAGGCGTGGCCGGTCCCGGCGCCCACCAGCGGCACGCCCGCCGCCATGCCGGCGGTAGTCAGCCCGGCCCATCCGAACAGCCGCCGACGCTCGACGCCCCGTACCGCATCCGAATCCGAATCCGAATCCATGGTCACGGGCCGCTCCCGGTCGAACACATCTGGCGTTGACTGTGATGCGCTGTGGTTCATGCCTCCACTGAAGACGTAAGGCCGTTGCGTCGGCGTATGCGATTTTCGATACGCTCGCGATACACGGAATCCCCATCCGCGATCCGGGCATGACGAGGCGGCATGACCAGTCGCGTTGCTGAGCCTTCGCCGTCTATGAACGCGCTGGTACTGGTGCGGAGATCCGGTGTACCTCCCGGTCGCAGCGCAAGCCGCGGTCCGGAACGTGACGGAGCCCGGGAGCATGTCCAGCTCCCGGGCTCCAGCTTGCCACCCATTTGCGCACACCGGCGGCGTTTAAGAACCGCGGGTCATATTGAGACCGACGTGTTCTGCCTTTGAACTACAGCGCCACGAGAGAGGCGCCGGGGGGACTTGAACCCCCATCCGTCGATATTCGCCCACGCTCGGTCGATCCGGTGTTCGGCGGCGAATACTGAGACTGGAGCGAGAATCTGAGTTTCACGGGGCCGCCTCTGCCAGGCTTGGGCCACCCCCGCAGGTGGTGCGGGGAGAGGGATTCGAACCCCCAACTGACACCCCTTCATCAGCTTCAACATCAGTTTCAGCTTGCGCTCATCGCGCACCCTCCGCTCGCGACGGAGGGCGTTTGTGGGGGCTACCGGAAGAGGTAGCCGAATACCGCGTCGCCGACCCGCTGGTCGGTGACCTCGGTGTTGTTCGCCTCCTCACGGGCGAACTTGACGGACTGCTGGAGCTTCTCGACACGGTCGAGGAGCTCGTTGACCCGCCGGGCGGGCAGCGCGCCGGAGAACTTCACCGTGGTCCAGTAACCGACCGGGACGTCCTCGTAGTACACCTCGACCTGCGCCGGGTGCTTCTCCGTGGCCTCCGCCTTCACATGGTTGCGCGGAACCTTCTTCGTGCGGATGGTCCGCACCGGATCCGTCTTCCACGAGTCCGTCGACGGGTCCAGGTTCCACGACTCGGAGGCGTCGAGCACCGGGAGCTTGCGTACGAAGGTGTGCAGGTCGGTGAGTTGCTTCTCCAGGAACAACAGGTACGGGACGGGCACCTGGGGCAACAGCACCGTACCGTCGACCACCACGTCCGCGACCGCGGACCGGTTCGCCCAGTCCTTGGTCGCGGTCACGTCGAAGAGCCGCGTCAGCGTCCCGGCGGTCGCCCGCAGAGCGTCCTCGGCCTTGATCTGCACCCGCGTGGACTCGGGCGGCAGCTGCTCGCCCTCCTCGTCCTTGGGCTGGTAGGTCCGGGAGATACCGGCCAGGAGGGCAGGCTTCTGCACGTCCTGGTGAGCCTGGGTGAGCTCCTGGAGGGCCTTGGACTTGACGCCTTTTTCGACTGCGATGATCTGATTCAGCTTCGGCACACGGCGAACCTAACAACCCCGCGCCGTACGCACATCCGATTAAACGCCTGCCCCGTCCCTTCCGGCCGAGAGGGCTGGGCGGCGAGTGTGAGCCCGGACCGGGGCGGGAAGGTCGTCAACCGTACGGCGGCCGCCATGCCCGACGATGGCTGACCAGGACAGAAGAGCCAGGAGGATGCTTCATGATCCTGGAATCGCTCGATAGCGCGGTCGTACCGGCCGCCGAACGGTTCGGCTGGTGGTGCGAGTTGGTGGGGCGGGACACCGCGCCCACCCGGATCAGCAGTGACCACCACGATGACTTCCGGGCCGGGCTCGGTTTGGTGCGGATGGGCGCGGTCAGGCTCTCGCTGCTCTCCATGCCGGCCATCCGGTCGGAACGGACGCCGAAGCTGATCCGCCGTTCGGATCCGGAGGCGTACGAGCTCTGTCTGATCCTCGGCAGCGACATGTGGCTGGAACAACGCCGCTCCGATGCCCGGGTGGGCGCCGGTGACCTGCTGCTGTGGGACACCTCCCAGCCGTTCGACGGCCGCGGGCTGGGCGGGGGCCCGGAGCCGCTCTCGCGCGCGATCATCGTGCACATCCCTCGTACGGCGCTGCCGTTGCCCGAGGCCCGGATCAACGAACTGCTGGCGCGGCGGATGTCCACCGACAGTGGGATGGGGACGCTGCTGGCCGGCTTTCTGCGGGGAGCCCTGCACCAGACCGACGGGAGCGCCACGGCTGTCGGGGAGGGCGGGGCCGGCGTCTGGAGCCCCGGGGACGCGGTGCGGCTCGGCTCCGTGGTGCTGGAACTGTGCACCGCCTTCCTCGCCCAGAGGATGAACGCCTCGGCGGTGCTGCCGCCCGAAAGCAAGCGTCAGGTGCTGCTGCACCGCATGCTCGACTTCATCGAACTCAACCTGGCGGACCCGGGGCTGACGCCCGTGATGGTGGCCGCCCACCACCACGTGTCGGTACGCTACTTGCATCAGATCTTCCAGGGGCAGGAGCTGACCGTCGCCGCCTGGATCCGGCGGAGAAGGCTCCAGCGGTGCCAGGCGGACCTGGTCAACCCGCTGTACCGGCGCCGGCCGGTGCACGCCATCGGCCGCCGTTGGGGGTTTCCGCAGCCCGCCGAATTCAGCCGGGCCTTTCGGGCGTCGTACGGCATGTCACCTTCGGAGTACCGCGCGTTGGGCGCCGCCGCCGTGGAAGCCTGATGTGCTCCACGCGGCTCCGACTCCGCGCGTCTTCCCCGGCGCGCTCGGCCGGCAACAGCACGGGGGCTCGTTGCCGGCCGCGCAGGGGGCGGGTTTCTTCAAGCCCGTCGAGGCCGGGCAGCGTCGTCCCCGACGACCAGCTCCCTATTCCTGCAGGGAGCCGGAGGAGGACCCGGTTGTCAGGGGCCCGGCCGGACCGGGCCGGGCGGCGGGTTGCCCCTCCGTCCCGGGTTGACCGCGTCCAGGTCGACAGCGGTCCTGATGGACGCGCGGATCGGCCTCGTCGCGTCGTCGCGGTCCCACTCCACCGTGAGCAAACCGTTGGCGGCCGTATCACCGGAGTAGAAGGGGTCCGTGCTGTTGGTGGTGCGGGGCAGGTCGTTCCGCGTGTACGGCCGTACCCTGCTGACCGCCGCGGTGAGGTCCTCGGGGAAGAAGACCTGTCCGGTGTGCACGGTGACGCCTTGGGCGTACGCCCGGTCCAGCAGGACTCCCCTGGTGTGCACCTTGGCGTGGATGTGGACGGTCCGCCCGGTGTACCAGCCGGGGAAGACGGTACGGAAGCGCACCCAGCCGTCGCGGCCGGTCATCTGGAAGCCGCGCAGATAGGTGGTCTTGCTGTCCGGCGGCAGCTTCGGAATCGGGCCGTCGAACACCAGCTCGCCTTCGTTCATGGCCTCCGAGGTCTCCTCGTACCCCGAGTAGATGCCGAGCGCGTCGCACTGCCAGATGTCGACCGCCGCCTCGGGCACCGGCTTGCCGTTCTTCGCGTTCAGCACCTGGATGCGCAGCTCCAGCGGTGTGCCGGGCCTGCCCTCGGTGATATCGACACGGTGCTTGTCGTAGTCGAGGTAGTACGGGCCCTCGGTGGTCTCCTTCACCAGCGGCAGGAGGTCCGGCGCTGACGACGGGCCGGAGGCGGAGGAGGCCACCGTGGCCGCCGCCCGCGAGTCGGTGGTGGCGAGGTGGACACCGCTCAGCCCGATGGCGGTGACGCCGACACCGCCGGCGGCAAGGAGGAAACGACGGCTCACATGGGGTTTGCCGTCAGTCGTGGTCCGGAGAACCGCGGCTGTCTCCGGCAGAGCGCGGGGAGCTGTGGGCGGGACGGCGGTTCCCGCAGTGACGGGAGCGGACGCCGGGCGAGAGGGATCCGCCGGTTCGGCGCGTCCGGCTCCCTCGTCCCTGACCGCGACGGGCAGTCCGCTGCTTCTCCGCACCCGTCGCTCCCTGTCGACGGCGAAGACCTCGCACCCGTCCCTCCCGGAGGCCCAGGCGATCCCTTCGACACCGAGTGCGAACGCGGCGGTCGCCGTCGCATCCGCCTCGGTCAGCGTAGGGGCGACGACCGTCAGGCTCAGTAATTCCGTCGCAGGCAGTCCCGTGCGCCCGTCGACGATGTGGTTCCCCCGCTCGTACCGTGCGGAAGTGGCCACCGCTCCCTCGTCGAGCTCCAGGACGACACATACCTGATCCCGGATCTCGGGATGGCGCACCCCCACCCGCCAGGGCCCTCCCCCGACCACCACGTCACCCCCGGCGTTGAGGCAGAACCTCCGTACCCCTGCCTCCTTCAGCAGCCGCGCTGCCCGCTGTACGGACCATCCCTTCACCACCGCGCTCGGATCGAGCCCTCGTCCCGGCAGCCGTACGTCGAAGGCGCCCCCGGTCTCGGTCCGGTACCGCTCCGACAGGAGCAGCACCTCGGCCAGGTCCGCGCTGATGTCGTCCGGCCCGATGTCCCCCCGGTCGAGCCGGCTGACCTCGCTGTCCGGTTTGAACGGGCTGAATCGCGTGTCGACCTCACGCAGCCACCCGAACATCGCGTCGGCGAGCCCTTCCGGTACGTCCTCGTCGTCGATCCGCAGCGAGACGGGGAAGCCCATCACGTGTTCCATCCGGTGCATATCAGTTGCCTTTCGCGTCGATCGCGGCTTGGAGGGAGTCCTTGTAGGCGTCGCTGGTGATGGTCGCTCCGGAGACCGTGTCGATATCGGCCCCCTGGAGCCGCAGGGTGTCCTCGATGAGCGTGGGCACGGCCGCGTGGGTCTGGGGGTGGTTCGGCTGCCGGAGCATCCGTACCGCGCTGATCGTGTCGCCCTCGAAGACGACCTCGACCTGCACGGGACCCTTCTCGGTGTCGATCGTGGGCCCGGTGAGGACGACACCGTCGATGCCGGAGGTCCCGGTGGACGGGGAGGGCGCGGACGGTGGGGGCATCACGGTTGTGGAGCCGTTGCCGTGGGAGGGCGCGTAGCGCCACACCGGGATCACACCGATCACGGTCAGGGCGAGGACGGGCAGTACTCGCTTCACGATCACTTCCTTGTCGCTTCGGTGGCCGCTTCCGTGCCGGCCACGGGTGTGGGCCGGCGCCGGTGCGCCACGGCGTCAGCCGGCCAGGCTGAACCGCTCGCAATGGATTTGGGGCTTGGGTACGCCCAGCTCACGCAGGCCGCGGAGGACCGCGGTGGTCATGCCGGGCGGGCCGCAGAGGTACACGTCGCGGTCGGCGATGTCCGGTACGAGCCCGGCCAGGGCGCGCGGGGCGAGTGGGTCCGGCTCGATCGGCCCGGTGATCAGACGCAGCTCGGCGCCACGCGCCAGGGCGAGTTCGCGCAGCTCCTCGTAGAGGACAGCGTCCTTGTCGCTGCCGACGCGGTAGAGGACAACGGCGTGGCCGGTCAGTTCCTCCAGCAGCGCGCGGATCGGGGTGACTCCGACACCGCCTGCGATCAGCACGGCGTTCGGCCGGGTGCGGTGCAGGGTAGTGAAGGCGCCGTAGGGGCCCTCGGCGAAGACGCGGGTGCCCGGCTCGATGTGGCGCAGGGCGGCACTGCCGGCCCCGACGGCCTTGACGGTCAGCCTGAGCGTACGGCCGTCGGGTGCGGCCGACAGGGAGAACGGGTTGGCCTGCCACCAGCGGTCGCGGGTGAGGAACCGCCAGAGGAAGAACTGCCCGGCGCGGGCCGGCAGCCGGTCCAGGTCACGGCCGGTGAGATAGACGGACACGACGTGGTCCGACTCGGGCACGACCGCGGTGACCACCAGCTTGTGCCGCCGGTTGCGCCACAGCGGCAGCAGTATCCGGCCGACGGCCACCGCGCCGAGCGCGCCACCCCACAGCGCGTACCAGTAGGCCGTGGCGAGGCCGGAGGAGGCGAAGGAGGTACCGGCCGCGACCTGGTGGGTGAAGGCCAGCACCACCGCGAGGTAGGTGTACAGGTGGATGAAGTGCCAGGTCTCGTAAGCCAGCCGGCGCCGGGCGAAACGGGCGGAGACCGTGCCGACCACGAGGATCAGCAGCAGCGCGACGACGGCCCGGGCGACACCCTCGACGGTCTTGGCGAGATCGACGAGCTGATCGACCGGACCCATCCCCGTGGGCCGGGCATAGCCGAACACGATGAAGACGGCATGGCCGAGCAGCAGCCACAGCAGCGAGAAGCCGGTCCAGCGGTGCCAGTCGGTGAGCCGGTCCATGCCGATCCGGCGGTCGAGCCAGGGAATGCGGGCCACCAGGAGCAGTTGGAAGGCCATCAGCAGCGCGGCGTACAGACCGGTCAGCCGGCCCAGCACGATCAGAGCGTTGGAGGCGAATCCGGCCTGGACGAAGAAGTACGCGACGATGGCCGCGTTCGCGGTGAGGCCGACGTACAGACCGGTGCGGGCCACCACTTTCGGCCGTACGCCCCGGGTGGTGACGGGACGCGATTCGACGGTTGTCACGAGCGGCAGCTCCTCGGTCGGGAATCGGTGCACCCGAGCTTGGCGCGCGGAAGCTGTCGGATCCCTGTCGTCCGGCTTTCAAGTGCCTATCGATCGGCGCCGGGTCTTCGACGAGGTCTGGCGCGAGCGGCGACGTGCCGCAGTATGGACGTGTGGACAGAGTTCGAGTGCTGGTCGTGGATGACGATCCGCCCATCGCCGACCTCGTCGCGGCTGTCGCCCGCTACGAGGGATGGGACGCGATGACGGCGAATACCGGCGATGACGCGCTGCGGCTCGCGGCTGAATTCCCGCCGGACATCGTGGTGCTGGACGTGATGCTGCCGGATATTGACGGCTTCGGGGTGCTGGACCGGCTGCGGCGCTCCGGGACGATGGTGCCGGTGGTGTTCCTCACGGCCCGGGACGGTGTCGCGGACCGGGTGGCCGGGCTGACCCGGGGCGGCGACGACTACCTGGTCAAACCGTTCGCGGTGGAGGAGCTGATGGCCCGGTTGCGGACCGTGCTGCGGCGCAGCGCGGGGCCCGGCTTCCAGCGCTCGGTGCTCCGGGTGGGCGATCTTTCCATGGACGAGGACACCCGCGAAGTGCGCCGGGGAAGCCACCTCCTCACCTTCACCCCCACCGAGTACGAGGTGCTGCGCTATCTGATGCGCCGCTCCCCGGCCGTGCTCACCAAGGCCCAGATCCTGGACCATGTGTGGGAGTACGGTTTCGGAGGGCGATCGAACGTCGTCGAACTGGTGGTGAGCAGGCTCCGGCGCAAGCTGGACGAGACCGGTGAGCCGCTGATCCGCACGGTCCGCGGCTTCGGGTACGTCATCAGAGCGGCCGCCGAGTGAAGCGGCCGCCGAGCGGGCTCCGGCACACCTACGGCAGACTGCGTCTGGGCACCCGGCTCGCGCTCGGTCTCGGGGTGCTGTCGCTGATCGTGTTCGCGGTGGTCGGCACCGTACTGACCACCTACATGCACGACTATCTGGAGCGACAGCTCAGCGATCGGATGAAATCCGCTCAGGTGGTCCAGGCGAAGGACGCCATCGACCACGGCGCGGTCCAGCGCGAGACGTACATGGGCTGGTACCAGGCGGTGTACGACGTCTCTGACGGTGAGCCGCGGCTGCGGCAGCCGGCCGCGCTGCCCGAGGACAGCACGGCGTTCGCCTCCCTCGCGGGGCGTCTGGTCCGCTCGCGGGTCGATGACCTCTACGACACCCGGTCCCTCGGCCAGGAGGGCACCTACCGGCTGCGGGCCTGCGAGGTGAAGCCCGGGGTGGTGCTGGTGACGGCCGCGCCGACCACCGATATCGAGAACACCGTCACCCGGCTGATCACGGTCCAGGTCATCGCCTTCGTACTGGCACTGCTGGCCCTGGTGGTGTTCGGCCGGCAGACGCTGCGGCGCGGTCTGAAGCCGCTGAGCGACATGGCGCACACCGCGCACGGCATCGCCTCGCACGATCTGACCGAGTCGGCGGCCCGGCTTCCGCTACGTGCCGACCCTCGCGGCGGGGGGCCGGAGGTGGAGGAGCTGCGGACCGCGTTCAACACCATGCTGGAGCACATCGACCACTCGCTGGCGGTGCGTGCGGAGGCCGAGCGGCGGCTGCGCAGGTTCGTCGCGGACGCCTCGCACGAACTGCGCACCCCGCTGATGTCGGTACGCGGCTACGCGGATCTGTTCCAGTACGCGGCGGCGAACGCGCCGGAGGAACGCGACAGGCATCTGTCCCGGCTGCGCGCGGAGGCGGCCCGGATGGGCTTCCTCCTGGACGACCTGCTCCTCCTCGCCCGCTTGGACGCGTCCGAAGCGGAGACCCCGTTGCGGCTGGTGGAGACGGACCTGGTGGAGCTGGTGCGGCAGGCGGCGGACGCGTTCCGGGCGTGCCGCCCCGGCCATCCGCTGCGAGTGACGGGCGGACCGTCCCCGGTGAGTTCGGCGGTGGATACGCAACGGCTGCGCCAGGTGCTGGACAACCTGCTGGCCAACGCGGCCGTGCACACCCCGCCGGGCACAGAGGTGTCGATCTCCGTCGCGGTGACGGGCGGCGATGCCCTGGTGACGGTGGCCGACACCGGCCCCGGTATCCCGCCCGCCGACCGCGAACGCGTCTTCGACCGCTTCTACCGTGTGGACAAGGCCCGCACCCGCGACCGGGGTGGCAGCGGCCTCGGCCTGCCGGTCGCGGACTCCCTGATCCGTGCCCACGGCGGCACCATCGAACTGACGAGCAGCCCTGGCGAAACGGTGTTCACGGTCCGTCTGCCACTGCGCCGCGGCACGCGGCCCGCAGGCTGGTGACAGTGGGACACAAGGGCCCGCCAGTGGCGCGGCATCGTGCGCGCTGGTCGACCCCTCGATGCGATGGCCCCGAGTACTGCCGGTAGTGGTAGGGCTGGCCCCACCTTCGATCAACCGGGCAGCCGGATGGCCGCGAGAGGCCGCGTAGGCGACCGTGGGACTGTCCCGAGCAAGTCGCCTACGGAGAGGGCAAGATCGTGCGCATCGTCACGGCCTCCGCCGTTGCCCTGGCCCTCGTCGGCGGAGCCGCTCCGACCGCCACCTCCACCGCCACCGTCACCACCATCGCCAACGCCAACGCCAACGCCAACGCCAACCAGCCAACCACCGACGGAATCTGGCGCATGGACGGCTACGGCACACTGCTGTCCATCCGGAACGGAACTCTCCAGGAGTACCAGACCACCGCTGTCAGCTGTCTCGAGGGCGACTCCGCGCGGCGGACCGGACCCGGCATCTACACCACGCCCGACGGCACCGTCCTCACTGTGCGCACCCAAGGAGGCGGCGACCGCGGGTCCATGCGGGCGGACGGCTCCGTCGGCGACCGGAAACTGCGCCGGATCCCGGAGTTGCCCGCCGCCTGCACTCAGCCGGCCCCCCAGGGGCCGTTGGCCGACTTTGACGTCTTCTGGCAGTCCTTCGAGGAGAACTACCCCTTCTTCTCCGCCAAGGGCATCGACTGGCACGCCGTACGCGACCAGTACCGGCCCGAGGTGCACGCGGAGACGACCAGGGACGAGCTCTACGCCGTCTTCAGTGAGATGGTCAAGCCGCTCTACGACTCCCACGTCGCCGTTCAGGACGGCGCCCGCGTCTTCGCGCAGGTTCGCCCCGGCACCGTCCTGCCTACCCGGGAGTTGGACACCAAGGTCAAGAAGTTCATCGTGGAGCGCGATCTCAAGGACGCCCGGAACCTCCAGGACTTCGCGGGCGGACGGATCACCTACGCCGACCTCCCCGGCGGGCAGGGCTATGCGCGGATCTCCGGCTTCGGCGGGTACGCGGGCGGTGGCGCCCCCTACGCCGCCCAGCTGGCCGAGCTCGACAGGGCGCTGAACACGGTCCTCAGCCAGGAGCGCACCCGGCGCCTGAAGGGCCTGATCATCGACCTGCGGATCAACGGCGGCGGCTCCGACGCCCTGGGAATCCGTATCGCCGAGCGCCTCACCGACACCCCCTACGTCGCGTACTCCAAGCGGGCCCGCAACGATCCCGCCGACCCCACCAGGCACACTCGCCCACAGCCCGTGTACGTCACGCCCGCCCAAGGCCCCCGTTACACCGGGCCGGTCGCCGTGCTGACCGGCGGCTCGACCGTCAGCGCGGGAGAGACCTTCACCCAGGCCCTCATAAGCCGGCCCGGCACGACGGTCCGGATCGGCCGGCCCACGCAGGGCGTCTTCTCGGACGTCATGATGCGCGCGCTCCCCAACGGCATGTCGGCCTGGCTGCCGAACGAAGAGTTCCTGACCCGGTCGGGCAGGACCTTCGACGGCACGGGCATTCCGCCGCACCTCACCGAGCCGGTCTTCACCGAGGAGGAGTTCGACAAGAAGAGGGACTCGGCCTTCGACAGGGCTCTGAACGTCCTGCGGAACTACAGTGGCACCACAAGCTGACGCGGGAGCGGAAGAACCGGGGGGACAACCCGCAGGGGATCGCGGAATGTCACGACCACGCTCGGCAGCACCGACACCTCGCGACCGTTGACGACTGCTGGCTCCTGGAGCAACGCACCGAGCACGAAATCGCCGAGGTGATGTGGTTCAGGGGGAGGCCGGGAGCGTGCCGGCAAGCTCGGACCAGAGGTCGAGGAGGGCCTTGAGAGGGGCGCTCAGAGGCGCGTTCTTCCTCCAGACGCACATCTTCCGCAGCCGGATCACGGGTTCCAGGGGTACTACGGTCACGCCCTCGACGCCGATGAGCGCGGGGCTGGAGCGCGGGATGAGCGCGGTCCCGACCCCTTCGGTCACGAGGGCGATCTGGAGGGGGATCTGGTCGATGGCATGGGCCGGCCGGAAGGGGAGTCCGTGTGCGGTAAACGCGTCCCGGATGATGGGGTGGATGCCGCTCTCCGGCCCGAAGGTGATGAGCGTTTGCCGGGCCGCGTCCTCCAGGCGCAGCGGGCTGTCGGGCGCCGGGGCCGACAAGGGGCGGACGGCGACCACCGAGTCGTGGAGGAGGGTCCGTGCGCGGACCCCGTCGGGCAGGACGTTCAGGCTCCCCGCGATCACCGCGGCGTCGAGGGATCCGTCCCGGACCCGGCCGAGCAGGGCGGAGGTGGAGGCGTAGACGAGTTCGAGCGCGACCTCGGGGTGACGCCGGTGGTACGCCCCGAGCAGGGCCGGGAACCGGGTGCCCTGGAGTCCGCTGACGGTGCCCAGGGTCAGTGACCCGCCGAGCAGTTGGGAACGTTCCACGAAGGCCCGGGCCGCGGCGTCCAGGCACGCACGGGCGTACGGCAGCAGTGCGACACCGCCCGGGGTCAGGGTGACCTGTCGCGGACGCCGCTCGAACAACGGCTCGCCCAGCTCCCGTTCCAGATTCTGGATCTGCTGACTGATCGCGGGCTGTACGACATGGCACCGCGCGGCGGCCTTGGTGAAGGAGCCCTCCTCCGCGACCGCGACGAAGTACTCGAGTGTACGGAGCTCCACGGGACAAGACTAGCAACGGGCACTCCCGCCTTGCGGTGCTTCGGCGACGGCGGACCAGCGCGTGCGGGGGAATCCTCGGCGGCCCCGGGGCGGCCCGTGTCGGGTGTCCGGCCGCCCCGGGACCATGGCCCCCGAGAGTGAAGTGTGCCGACCAGAACGGCGACCGGGCCAATACCTGCTGGTGCTGGCACCGATAACGCCCTCTGATAACGATGCCGATGGGCAGGTCGGCCAGGCCGCCCGCCCGGAGCCGCGGCGGCGGGTGACGAGTTCGGTGCCGCCCCCGCCGCACCACGGCGCCACCGCGCGTCCAGTGTTTGGTCGATAATGCCGACCATGGCAGAAGTCAGGGTGGTGCTGGCCGACGACGATGTCCTGCTGCGCGAGGGGTTGGCCAGCCTGCTCGACCGGTCCGGCCATGTGGTGGTGGGGCAGGCCGGGGATGCCACGGGGCTGCTCGACCTGGTGCGGCGGCACCGGCCGGATCTGGCGATCGTGGACATCCGGATGCCGCCGGCGCACAGCACGGAGGGGCTGGCGGCGGCCCGGGTGATCCGGCAGGAGCTTCCCGAGGTCGCGATTGTGGTGCTCTCGGCCCATGTCGAGGTGGAGCACGCGATGGAGCTGCTGGCCAGCGGGCGGGGCATCGGGTATCTGTTGAAGAGCCGGGTGGCCGATGTGACGGAGTTCGTCGACACCCTGGGGCGGGTCGCCAGGGGTGGCTCGGTGGTCGACCCGGCGCTGGTACGGGAGCTGGTGTCGGTGAGGCGCCGCGAGAATCCGCTCGACCTGCTGAGCGCGCGCGAGCGGGAGGTCCTGGCGTTGATGGCGGAAGGCCGTTCCAACGCGGGGATCGCCCACCGGCTGTGGATCACGGAGGGCACCGTGGAGAAGCACGTCCGCAGTCTGCTGGCCAAGCTGAACCTGCCGGAGGCCGTGGAGGATCACCGCCGGGTACTCGCGGTGATCACCTTTCTGGAGGCGCGGTGACGGCGGTGTCGAGCAGGTGGGTGATGGCGCGTCCGGACAGTGACGCCTTCGGCAGGAATCCGATGGCCGGGCTGGTGGCGATCAGCTCCCGGTAGTCCTGCTCGGAGTGGGTCGAGATCAGAATCGTCGGGAGCGACCGGCCGTGCAGTCGCTCGGCGAGTTCCAGCCCGCTCTCGCTCCCGAGGTCGAGGTCGACCAGCGCCACATCGGGCCGTACCCGCTCGGCCTCCCGCAGCGCCTCCCCGCTGTCGGCCGCGACGCCGACGACGGTGACGCCCTGGTGCCGCAGCAGCTCGCCGGCCGCGGCCAGGAAGACCGGACTGTCGTCGACGATCAGGCAACGCACCATGGGGACAGCTTCGCAGCGTTGATCCCCCGGCGCATTGCCGCTAGCTGATAGCTCACCGGAACCGGAGTGGGCTACGACTACGGCTCGACGGGGTCGGCCCCCGGTGGACCGGTGGCATCGGTGTGGGGCGGTCCGGTCGCGGTGGTGAGGGGCAGTGTCAGATGAACGGTGGTGCCGGCGCCGGACGGGCTGTGCAGCCACAGGCGGCCTCCGAGGGCCTCGACACGGTCGGTGAGGCCGATCAGACCGGAACCGCGGCGCGGGTCGGCACCGCCGTGACCGTCGTCGCGTACGGTGACGTGGAGACGGTCGTCCCGGGGCGCCACATGGACGTCGGCGACGGTGGCACCGGCGTGCTTGGCGGCATTGGTCAGGGACTCGCATACGGAGTAGTACGCGGCGGTCTCGATCGGCTCGGGATAGCGCTCTCTGACCGGCATGTCGAGCCGGACCGGAACGGCGGACCGCCGGGCCAGAGCCTTCAGTGCCGGGTGGAGTCCCCCCTCGGCGAGCACCGCGGGGTGGACGCCGCGGGCGATCTCGCGGAGTTCGTCGACGGCGTCGGTCAGCCCGACGACCACCTCGTCCAGTTGCCGGTTCAGATCCACGGCAGCGGGCGGCACCGCCAGTTGCGCGGTCCGCAGTCGCAGGGCCAGTGCGACCAGCCGCTGCTGGGTGCCGTCGTGCAGGTCGCGTTCGATGCGGCGGCGGGCGGTGTCGGCGGCGGCGACGATCCTCGCCCGCGACGCGGTGAGCGCCGCCTGCCCCTCGGCCTTGGCGATGGCGGTCGCCACCAGTTCGGTGAACCCGGCCAGCCGCTCCTCGGTGTCCGGTGGCAGCGGCCCGTCCCGCATCGATGCCACGCTGACGCAGCCCCACAGGCGCCCCTCGACGCTGATCGGCATGCCCACTGCGGCACGGAAGCCCCAGTCGCGGCCGATACGGGCGGCCGAGCCCGACGCCGTGGCGCCGTAGTCGTCGATCCGCGCCGAACGGCCCGACTCGAATACCCGGGTGTGTATGTTCGACCCCCCGGGTTCCACCCGGATTCCGACCGGGAAGGCGCGGCCCGTCCTGGTCCAGGCCGCTACATAGGTGGCCGCGCCGGTCGGCTCGTACCGGCCGAGTACCGTGAAGTCGACCGCCAGGAGCTGTCCCGCCTCGGCGGCGACCGCCGCGAACACCTCCTCCGGCGGTGCCGCTCGGGCGACCAGGGTCGCCACCCGCCGCAGTGCCGCCTGTTCCTCGGCGAAGCCCCGCAGCTCGACCCGGGCCTGTGTGTTCGCGATGGCGGTGGCCACGAGTGCGGTGAACCCGGCCAGTCGGTCCTCGGTGTCCGGCGGGAACGGCCGCGGGGACCACGAGATCACCATCACCACCCCCCACAGCCGGCCCTCGACGTGGATCGGTACGCCCACCACCGGGCCGAACCCCTTCTTCCTGGCGAAGTCGGCAGGCCTGCCGGAGGCGTCGGCGGCGTCGTCGATCCGGGCGGGCCGACCCGTCTCGAACACCAGCGTCGCCACGTTGTGTCCGCCCAGCGGCACCCAGGTGCCCACCGGGAAGGGCAGGTCGTTGCCGTTACGGGACCAGGAACCGACGGCGGCCGCGGTATCGTCCGGGTCGAACCGGCTGATTCCGACCAGGTCACTGTCGAGCAGGAGTCCGGCCTCGGCGGCGACGGCCGCGAACACGCGTTCCGGCGGGGTGGCTCGGGCCACCAGCGCGGCCACCCGGCGCAGCGCCGCCCGCTCCTGGACGATCCGCTCGCTCGACACGGCAGCGTCAGGCCCCTCCCGTTCGCCGGTGGCGCCCCGCGCCCCGGGTGCCCGTCAACATACCAGCGGGCTCCCGGCACGAAGGGGGTCTCCGGTCCGAAGAGGGCGCCGTGCCGCGGTACCCAACGCGCCGACCTCAGCTTTTACCGGTAGCCGGAACCCCGCCGGTCGGGGTGACGGGAAGAAGACCCGGCCGCTGGCGGCGATGCCGCCGCGGCCCGATCCCCCGTACTCCTGGGAAGTACGCCGCGGACCGCGGCGAGCACCCCGACAGAGTTCCCCGATCCGAGCCCGCTCGTTCCGGGGGAAGTGGAGTTGCCGATGTCTGCGCTGGTTCTGCCCGCCCTGGAATATCCGTTCGATTCTCCGGTCAGCCCCTTGGCCGACGAGGTGGACGAGGAGTGCTTCCGGTGGGGGCTGGAACAGGGGATCTACCGCCTGGGTGATCCGGACGAGTACCGCCGGATACGGGTGGGGTGGCTGGCGGCGCGAACGGCTCCGCGCGCCACACCCGCGGGCCTTCGGCTGCTCGCCGACTGGCAGATGTGGCTTTTCGCCTTCGACGACGGCTTCCGCGACGAGTCCGAGCACCGGGTCCTGCCCGCGACCACGATCCGGCGCCTGGTGGATCTCATGGGCGCATTGGAAGCCGTCGGGGACGATCACCGGGCCGGGCGGTGGACCGCGCCGGAACGGCACCTGCCGGCGACCGGCGACCAGGGGGGCGACACCGTACGCGGGAAAGGCAGAGTTCGGGGGCAGGCAGCCGAGGCGTGCTTCCGTGCGGCGCTGGAGGATCTGGCCGTACGGCTGCACCGGTGCACGCGGGGGTACCGGCGGGCTCGCTTCATCTCGGCGGTCCGGGGCTACTTCCTGGCGCGGTGCTGGGAGGCCGCCCACCGGTCCGCCGCGGCCGACGGAGGGACACCACCCCCGCTGGCGGAGTATGTGCGACTGCGCCGCTACAGCAGCGCCGTACGGACCTGTATCGCCCTGGCCGACGCCGCCGGGGGCATTGAACTGCCGGCACCGGAGTACGACGTTCCCGAGGTCGCCGCGCTGACCGATATGGCGGTGGATGTGACCTGTTGGGCTCATGACATCGTGTCCTACCCCCACCAGACCGCTCGTGGGCGCGTCGTCCACGGCCTGCCCGCCGTCCTGGGGCACTGGCGGCAGCTGGACCCGCAGGAGGCGCTGTACGCCGCCGCGCGGATGCACGACGAGCAGGTCCGGCGGTACCTGGCCGTCGAAGCGTCCGTACGCGACTGGGCATCCCCGCCGCTGCGCCGCCATCTGGACGGCCTGCGGTACTGGATGAGCGGGAATCTCGGCTGGTCTCTGGAGACCGGACGCTATCCGCGTTCCGACGTCCTCGCGGGACAGCGCCATGGGTGACGCCCGCGACCCGACACCCCCAGCGCCTGTCCCGTTCCATGGCTGCTCCCCCGCCGCACCCTCGTCGACGTACCCCTGAATCCTCTTCCTCCAAGGAGACCTCGTGGACCGAGAACCCGTGTTCGTACTCGACCCCCAAGGCGCCGATCGCCATGGCGAGGACGCCGCACTCCGCGCGCGCGGCCCCCTGACCCACGTCGACGTCCTGGGCGTGGAGGCATGGTCGGTCACCGCCCCGGAACTGCTGCGACGGCTCCTCCTGGACCCCCGGGTCTCCAAGGACGCCCGGCAGCACTGGCCCGCCTTCCCCGACCGGATCGTCGGGGTCTGGCCACTCGCACTCTGGGTGACGGTGGAGAACATGTTCACCGCCTACGGCGAGGAGCACCGACGGCTGCGCCGCACCATCGGCCCGGCCTTCGCCGCACGCAGGATCAACGCGCTGGCACCGGTCGTCGAACAGCTCGTCGCCGAGCTTCTGGACGACCTCGCCACCACGCCGCCCGGCGAGCGGGTCGATCTGCGGGCGCGATTCGCCTATCCGCTGCCCATCGGAGTCATCAGCCGTCTCGCCGGCCTTTCGCCCTCCGTACGGCCCGGGTTCCACCGCGTCGTCGACGTGATCTTCTCCACCAGCCACAGCCCCGAGGAGACCGACGCCGCGGTCCGGGATCTGTACGGACTCCTCACCGATCTCGTCGCCGCCAAGCGTGCCGAGCCGGGCCACGACCTCACTTCGGCGCTCATCGCCGCCAGGGACACGGAAGGCGACGGAAGGCCCCTGACGGAGACCGAGCTCGTCGACACCCTGCTGCTCGTCGTCAACGCCGGTTTCGAGACCACCGTCAACCTGCTGGACCACGCCATCACGGCGCTCCTCTCCGACCCCGGGCAGCTGGCCCATGTCCGGGCCGGACGCGTGAGCTGGAAGGACGTGGTCGAGGAGACACTCCGCCACGAAGCCCCGCTCGCGCATCTGCCGATGCGCTTCGCCGTGGAGGACATCCCCCTGCCGGAGCACGGTGTGACCATCCGGCAGGGCGAGGCCATCCTGCCGTCCTATGCCGCCGCCAACCGCCATCCGGACCTGCACGGTCCCACGGCCGACGACTTCGACGCCCTTCGGAGCGACAAGACCCATCTCTCCTTCGGCCATGGCATGCACCTGTGCCTCGGCGCCGCCCTCGGTCGCCTCGAAGCCGAACTCGCCCTGCGCGCCCTCTTCGAACGCTTCCCCCGGCTCACCCTCGCCGTCCCCCCGGACCAGCTGCGCCACAAGGAGAGCTTCATCTCCAACGGCCACAGCGAACTGCCCGTCGTCATCCACCCCGTCCACCCGCAGGAACCCGCCCCCTCCGGCTGATGGATCTGCGGACGTCCTTCCGCTCGGCGGCAGGTACGGGGGTACGGCGGGTGGATCACCGCCGCTGGGTAATGAATGCATTATTCACAACATATCCATCCAAACCATGGAGCTCACCGTAGGCGATCAGATCGCTGGTGCGGTTGATGAACCCGCGTCCCGAGTAGTTGAGGGAGGTGTTGCAGAGGACACTGAATCCGGTCAACTCGCCGAAGGCAGTGAGCAGATCGGCCATCTCCGGGTTCGCCGCCGGGTCGACGGTCTGTGTACGAGCCGTTCCGTCGACGTGCGTCACCGCCCGTAGCTCATCGGTGTCCACCTGGCTGAAGTACAGCATGTAGGGGTCGGGGACCCCTCCACCGAACCAGCGTTCCGCGTCCCGCTCCAGACAGATCGGCGCGATCGGACGGTAGCTCTCGCGTTGTTTGATCTTGTTGAGCCTGACTGTCGTCTCCTCGGTGAACGGAGCAGCCAGGATCGACCGGTTCCCGAGCGCGCGGGGGCCGATCTCCCAGCGGCCCCGCGCCCAGCCGATGATGTTGCCGTCGCGGAGGTAGCCGGCGACCTCGTCGTAGCGCACCGGGCGGCTCTCGTAGCGCTGCGGGTCGAACTCCATGTCCTCGACGAATTCGCCCCCCGCGTAGACGTCCCAGTCCAGCCGGGCCGATCCGGTGTAGTAGTGCTGGGCGTCGATGGCGGTTCCGATCGCGGAGCCGCTGTCGTTGGGGCACGGCGGGACGAAGACCGCGGGAAAGAGTCCGCACTCGCGCCAGCGGCGGTTCCACTCGCAATTGAGTCCGCAGCCTCCCGAGATGAGCAGCGGGAGGCCTTCCGTCAAGTACTCCCGGGCGTATGCGTGGAACCGGTCGAAGACGGCGTTCGACAGGCGGGCTGCGAGGTTCTTGTACGCATCTGTTTCCACGCCGATGTCATGGAAGGGGGAATCGGCCATACGGTCCTTCAGGCTGCCGGTGATGACCTCCTTCTGGCCGAGGATGAAATCGATGGCTTCCCGCTCTTCCCGGGTCGCCGATCGATTCTCGGCAAAGCCCGCCAGGGCCATCTGCTTGCCCGCGTCCTGGAAGCGGACGAATTCCTCGTGCGGACTGAAGCCGGGATCCGCGAGCGCGAATCCGTAGTACTTGTTGCCGGGATGGTTGAGCACCTCTTTGAGATGCGTCACCGTCCCGTGCTCGTCGATGCGGTAGAACGAGCCGATGTTTCCCTCCCACACCAGGCTGTAGAAGGGCTGATCCAGGCGGAATGCCGACATTCCATAGGACGTCATGATGTGGGAGCGCTCATGGGTGGAGGAGAAGACGCGTACGTTCTTCCCGAAGAACCGGCCTGCCTCGTCCGAGATCGCGGATTCGCCCACCCCGAAGTATCCGGCACGCGAAGGTTGGTCGGTGGCCTGGGTCCCCTTGATCCAGCCACTCATGGCAATGACGTCCGGCTGCCTGTCCAGCCGCTCCGCCGCTACGGCGAACACCTCGGCGGTCAGGCCGCTGTAGCGGATGAAGGAGTCCTTCTCCGCTTCCAGGGAGAAGAGCAGCCTGCCGTCCTCGACGGCTGCCATCGCCCCGTCATGGCCTTCCTTGAGGGAGAGAATCAGCATGATGGTCCTTTTCTCGGTGGAGGTCCGATCTGATGGTCGGGCACCGGGGCCACAACGGGGCCGTGATCGAGGACGGCATCAGGCGGGGCCGAGAGGACGTCCAGGGCAAGCCGGTGCAACCGCGGGTTGGCGGACAGGGCGCCGGTGCCGCTGTGGGGCGAGGCTCCCAGGAGGTCGGTGCAGACACCGCCGGCTTCCTCCACCAGGACCTGTACCGCGGTGATGTCCCAGGGGTTCACGACCGGTTCGGCCGCGATGTCGAGGGTCCCTTCGGCGACCATGCAGTGCTGGAGGAAGTCGCCGAAGGCCCGGTCCTCCCAGCACGCTTCGGCCAGGGCCAGATACGCCTCACGCGAATGGAAGACGTCCCAGGTCCGTGTACTGGTGGTGGAGAGATAGGCGTCGGCGAGACGGGTGTTGCCGGAGACCCGCAGGGGCAGGGGAGCACTGTCGGCCGAACCACGCCGCAGCCAGGCGCCCTGTCCGGCCGCCGCCCACCAGCGGCCGTGCAGGGCGGGCGCGCTGATCACACCGACGGTGGGCCGGCCGTCCTCCAGCAGGGCGATCAGCGTGGCCCAGACCGGCACCCCGCGCAGGAAGTTCTTGGTGCCGTCGACGGGGTCGACCATCCAGGTACGCCCGGCCGTGACGGAGCCGCCGGTCTCCTCCCCCGCGAAGGCGTCATCCGGGCGGGCGGACCTCAGTACCTCACGTACGGCCGTCTCGACGGCGGTGTCGGCGTCGGTCACGGGCGTACGGTCCGGCTTCTCCCGGATCCGCAGGTCTCGGGCTCGGAAGCGACGGGTGGTGATGCTGTCGGCGATATCTGCGAGTCGCAGGGCCAGTTCGAGATCGGGCTGTTGTGCCATGGAGCGCCTCACAGCACACCTCGTGGGTCTCGGGAACTCGGCACTCGGCGATCCGGGCGGAGGCCGAGTGCGGTCGGATCACTTCGCGTGCAGTTCGAGCATGTGGTACTCCATGACCCGCACCTCCTCGATCCGGCGTACGCGGTGCAGCAGTTCGGCGCGCATTCCGGCCTCCTCGACGATGGCGTCGAGCCGTTCGCGGTGCCCGAGATCGGACGTGCCCAGCAGCAGTCTGCCGCCGTCGGCCAGATGCTCAGGGGCGCCGGCGAGGTATCGGGCCTGGCCCTGGTAGCCCGGGTCGAAGACGGCGGAGTGCAGATCGGTGGAGAGCGCGTAGCTCTCCTCCACATAGGTCCACGGCACGTTCCAGAAGATGGCGTCGTAACGCTCCGTGGGCCCGAGCGCCGTATACATATCGCTGTGGAGGGCGCGTACCCGGTCGCTGACCCCGTGCCGCTCGGCATTGGCCACCGTGTTGGCCACCGCCTTCTCGTTGATGTCCAGCGCGGTGACGGAGGCACAGCCGTTGAGCGCGGCGGTCACGGAGATGACGCCCGTGCCACAGCCGACCTCCAGGAACGAGCCGCCCCGGGGATAGGGCACGATCGAGGCCATCACCTCGGTGGCCGCGCTCAGGGTGCCGGGGAAGACGCCTCGGTGCAGGCTCCATTCTTTCCCCAGCAGAGTGAAGGAGTCCGGCAGGTCGTCACCGACGAGGGCGTGCTGCAGGACCTGGGCCACGTCCTCGGCGGACTCTTCGCATGTCATGGTCTCTCCCTCTTCGGTGGTGTCGGTCATCGGGACGGGCCGGCCGCGTACCGCACGAGCGCTTCGCGGTGACGGCCGATCTTGCGGAAGGCCTCGGCGTACTGGTCGATGAGCGTCGTGTCCTCGGGCCAGTTGGTGAACGTGGGCAGGGACAGCGCGTGCCGCTCGACGTGCTCGGCGTGTGAGCCGGCCTCCGGCGCGATGCCCTTCTTCGGCGTTCCGGGGAAGAGCGGGTTCTCCGGGCGGGCGTAGAGCGGCAGCGTCGACAGCCGGGGGCCGGAGGGGGCGCCCACTTCCATGCCTTCGGCACGTAGCGCCTCGATGAGGACGGAACGGGGGACGCCGCCCAGCGCTTCGGGCCGGTAGAGCGGTTTGTACCCGTACCAGGCACCCATATCGACGTGGTCGGCGACGTGAACCGGCTCCAGATAGGGCACGTCACCGAGTTGCCCGCCGAAGTAGCGCAGACAGCGGTGCCGGGCCTCCTTGCGTGTCGGGAACGCCGCGAGCGCGTGCCGGGCGACGATGGCGTTGAACGGCGACATACGCAGCTTGAGTCCGAAGCCGGTGACCCAGTGCGCACGCAGGTCCTCGTCGAGGACCGAGTCCCGGGAGCGGTCCCGGTAGTGCCCGAGGAGAGTGGCACGGTCGTGCACCTGGGAGTCGCTGGTGACGAGGATGCCGCCCTCGCCCGCGTAGACGGCCTTGTTGGCCTGGAGGGAGAAGACCGCGGCGTCGCCGAAGGTGCCCACGGGCTTGCCCTTGTAGTGGCTGCCGTGGGCGTGGGAGCAGTCCTCCAGAACGCGCAGTCCGTGTCGCTCGGCGATCTTCAGGATCGCGTCCATGTCGCAGGGGTGACCCCATTGGTGTACGACCGCGATGACCTTGGTCTGCTCGGTCAGCGCGGCTTGCAGTGCTGTGGGGTCCAGACCACGGGTGTCGGGGTCGATATCGGCCAGGACCACGTCACCGCGGAGCGCGAAGACGGGGCTCAGCGCCGCGTGGTAGGTGAGGGCCGGTCCCACGACGTCCACACCTTCGCGTACACCGAGCGCGAAGTAGGCAGCAAGGAGGGCGCTGGTGCCGGAGTTGAAGGTGACCGCGAAGCGGGCTTCGTTGTTCAGAAAGGCGAGGAAGTCGGCCTCGAGCCGGCCGATGGGACCGCTGTTGCCCTTGATCGAGATATCGGTGTTCCGCTGCCCGGCCAGTTCGGACAGCTCCGCCTCGTCGGCGGGGGGCGGCCAGATCTCGTGCGGCAGCGGCTGTTCGATGACGGCTGCGCCACCGAGGAGGGCGAGTTGTTCGGCGGTGGTCATATGTGTCCTCCCTCATGTCACAGGTGGAGTCAGGCGCACCGGTCGGCGAGCTCGTTCCGCTCCCCCCATCGGTCCAGGTAGATCCCGTCGATCGTCCGCACGACGGCGAGTTGACGCTGAAAATGGTCCCGGCGGTACTCACGGTCGTCGAGGTGCCCCAGATGGTGCGCGATCATGGAACGCACGGTATGGATCTTGGGGCCTTCCCAGGTGTAGCGCGCCAACGGCAGCCCTCCGGTGGAGTGCAGGACGGCGGCCCCGGGGGCCACGTTCAGTGCGCCCTCCGTGCCGAGCACGCAGAGGCGCTCGGTCTTCTCGTAGTGGTGACGCGAGATGCGCAGTGAGCCCACCAGGCCCGTTGAGGGATAGCTGCACATGAGGCTGACGAGATCCTCCAGTCGACGATCCCGCATCTCCTGGTAGTGGTGTACGAAGGCGGAGTGCACCCGAGGGGGTTCGGATTCAGGGAACAGTCCCCTGAGCACATCGACGAGGTGGTAGCCCATATCGAGCAGCACACCGCCCATCGCCTGCTCGCTGGAGGCGCGCCAACCCGCGGTCGGATGCGCGAGGTTGAAGTGGTAGTCGTAGGAGAACCAGTAGGGCTCCCCGATCCGCACGAGGTTCTCCTGGGCGAACTGGAACACAGGGTCGAAGTTCCGTTGCAGCAGCGTGAAGACGCTGCGGTCGGCCCGTTGCGCCAGGTGTACCAGCTGCCGGGCTTCCTGTTCGGTGACGGCGAACGGCTTTTCCTTGATGACGTGCCTGCCGTGCGTCAGAATTTTCACACAGACCCGAAAATGCTCACTATGCGGCACGGTGACCACTGCGGCGTCGAATTCGACTTCCTCAAGCGCCTCATCGAGGAGATTGTAATACGGAAATCCCCACTCGGCGGCGAGGGTTGAGGCCCCCGGGGCGGGGTCGACTCCACCGACGATATCCGCACTTTCCCAAAAGATCGGAAGGTACTCCTTTCCTTGATGTCCAGCAAATCCGACTACCAGTACTCGCGACCGCGGACGCACATCCTTAAGCCTGTCACCGGGCATGCAGAACCCCCTGCTCACAGAAGATCGTTCGAGGATGACGCAGGCAGCCGGGTGAGGCTCGTCGAGATCCCCACCGGAATCCTGGCCACAGGCGGTTCAGAGAGCCCCGCGGCTCTCCCGGGAAGCGTCGGCGAGCCAGGTGTGTGCCGCGGTCACGATGTCCTTGATGAAGGCGCCTCCACCTCGATGTGCGTTCTGGTCGAGCAACGAGACTTCCTCGGCCGCTATCCAGGCGAACTCGGTGTGCTTGTCCTGTTCGAGTTCGGGCGACGAGAGGTCACCGTCCACCTCGACGACATAGTCCGACTCGATGTGCCGAAGCCCGTTCGCCGTCCACTGCTCGTGCGCCACCCGGGCGAGAACGCGGCGCAGCCGCCACCCGGTCTCCTCCGCTATCTCCCTGTGGAGTGCGCCCAAGAGGGACTCACCTTCCTCCACAGCTCCGCCGACGACGTCCCAGCACTCCGGGAAGAGGCGCCGGCCGGCCGAGCGGCGCTGGACGAAGATCCGGTCGTTCCGGTCGCGGATCAGCGCACCCACGACCAGTCGGGGTTCGGTGATGTCACCGATGGATACGCGGGCCATTCGCCCCTCATTTCATCTGCACATCATGTTCACAGGCGCCATGCGCCGTACGCCACACGGAAGCACTGACGGAGTCGAGTAATACGATCGGTCAATAGCACCGTATCGGCGCTGCTCTCCTATCTGCATTTTCACTACCCATACCATCCAGCCCCTAGATGGAACATGGATTCGCATAGCACTTCGGACAACTCGACTTCCCCTTGACGTCACGTCGGACCGAATGCCGAGGAAGACGACTCGACGGGATTGACATCCAGCCGGGCAGAGGGATCCGGGAAACCGACACACCGATCCATGGGCCGTTACTGTCTCGCTCCGCCCACTCGGCGGACGAGGCAGTTCCTCGTCACGCTTCCTCTAAACAACCATTTTCTCGCCACTGCTTGCCGTTTATCGGTCGAATATGTTGGCTGGATTGGCCACGTATCTGGTATCGGTGACGCACCCATCGGCCGTATCGATACCCCATCGATGACGCTGGACGGGCCGACCCACCCGGCCCCGCTCCCTCAGGTGGGTCTCTCGTTCACGGACGGCGCGCGACCAGGAAGACATACCCGATCTGTGAGAGCGCACCGAACCGGGGAAGCGAGCGGGTGAAGGTGAAGAACTCGTGATGGGGGTCGTCGGCGGTGGGTGCGACATCGCCGAAGGCATCGGCGAACGCCTGGTAGGTCCGCCGGACGTTCTCTCCGATGTCGTCGAACTCCACCAGCTCCAGGCCGGCGCGGTCGAGGGCCGTTCGGAGCTCGGCCGGTTCGGGAAGCGAAGGGGACTGGAACGCCCGGCACGTGCGGCGGACCAGATCCGCGGTATCTCCGGTCACCGGTGAACGGAGCAGCACATCGGTGATGACCAGTGGGCTACCGGGTCGCAGAACCCGGGCGATCTCGGTGAGAGCGGTGGCCCGGTCGGGGATGTGCATCATGGACTCGATCGCCCAGGCACCGTCGAAGGACGCCGCTTCGAAGGGTAGTGCGCGGGCGTCGGCGTAGCGGAAGTCCACCTGGTCGCCGAGCCCGGTGGTGTCCGCCCGGGTCCGGGCGAGGTCGATATCCGGGTCGCTGACCGAGATTCCCGACACCCGGGCGCCGGTGGCTCGGGCGATGCGCAGAGCGGGCCGTCCGGTACCGCAGCCGACGTCCAGCAGGCGCCGGCCGGGTGCGGCGGCCAGTGCGGCGGCCACGAGGTCGGTGAGCCGGTCGGTGGCGTCGTCGAGCGAGCGGTCGTCCGCGGCACTGTCCCAGTAGCCGACGTGGATGTTCCCGTCGACGGCCGCGCCGTCCACGATCCCCGTTGGCTCGTCATGGCGTCGGCCGCCGTCCAGTGACGACGGAACGGTCGGGTGCACGGATGGGTCGTTGGTCATCGAGGTCTCCCGAGCGTGAGGGGTGTGTCAGCTGGCGAGGAGACCATCCTCCCGGAGGCGAGCAAGGCGGAACAGTCCCTTCCGCCCCTGGAACGAGAAGGTCCCCCGTTCACCCGCTCTCAGCGACGATCAAGGTCCGCCCGGTGGGCCGGTCGTGCCGAAGCGGGTGCGGTACTCGGACGGGGTGATGCCCAGGTGGCGGGCGAAGGCGCGACGGAGGGTCTCGTCGCTGCCCAGGCCGCTGATGCGCGCGGCCGAGGTGACGCTGTGTCCGTCGAGGAGGAGTTGTTGCGCGCGGTCGAGGCGGATGCGTTCGAGCCAGCGGGCGGGCGGGATGCCGAGTTCGGCGCGGAAAAGCCGGCTCAGATGGCGGGGGCTGACAGTGGCGCGCGCGGCCATCGCGGGCAGGCTGTGGTCGGCTCCGGGGTCGGCGAGGACGTCGGCGATCAGCGGGCGCAGCAGGTCGCCACGGGCCGACGGGGTGGCGAGGGCGGTGGAGAACTGTGATTGCCCGCCGGAGCGTTGCATAAAGACCACCAGCTCGCGGGCGACGGCCCGGGCGATTTTCGAGCCATGGTCCTCCTCCACCAGGGCGAGTGCGAGATCGATTCCGGCGCTGATGCCCGCCGAGGTGAGATAGCGGCCGTCACGGATATGGATGGCGTCGGGCTCGACGTGCGTCCGGGGGTAACGACGGGCGAGCGTCTCGGCGTGACGCCAGTGGGTGGTCGCGCGCCGTTCGTCGAGCAGGCCGAGCTCGGCGAGGACGAACGCGCCGGTGCAGACGGACGCGACCCGCTCCGCCCGCTCGGCGAGGGCACGGGTGATGTCGAGTACTGCGTGCTCGACGGGTTCCTGGGCGAGCCGGTCGCCTCCGGCGACCACGAGGGTGTGCGGTACCCCGGCTTCGGCCGCCGTCACGGTGCCGGTCAGCGCGAGTCCGGCGGAGGTGGTCACCGGGCCGCCGTCCGGCGAGACGAGTACCAGCTCATAGGGCGGGGCGAGCCGGCCCGCTTGATGCAGTACCTCTGAGGGGCCGCTGACGTCGAGCATCGTCACGCCGTCGAAGACGACGAAGGCGACCCGCCGCGATCCCGGCCTCATGTCCGGATCTGTGGGTCTTCTGGCTGTAAGGACATGGCACCAGCCTACGCCGCCGCAGGACGGTGGAGGCGTATCACCGATCCGGCGGAACAGTCGTTCCGGCGAACAGGCATGGAGAAGTCATGAGCGAGACGATCGCGGGGGTGCGGATCCCGGACAGTGCCCTGGCGCGCGAAGC
This sequence comes from Streptomyces sp. NPDC059248, assembly GCF_042753905.1. Lineage (NCBI taxonomy): Bacteria > Bacillati > Actinomycetota > Actinomycetes > Kitasatosporales > Streptomycetaceae > Streptomyces > Streptomyces sp. NPDC059248. The sequence continues at coordinate 36,064 of NZ_JBHYZV010000030.1, forward strand.
GACCGAGCTGGTACGGGAGGCGGCCGAGCCACTGCTGTTCCACCACTCCCGTCGGGTGTTCCTCTGGGGTGCGCTGCGCGGGCGCGAGCAGCGGCTCGGTTTCGACCCGGAACTGCTCTACGTGGGCGCCATGTTCCACGACCTCGGGCTCACCGGGCGCTACCGACGCACCGATCAGCGCTTCGAGATCGACGGCGCCGACGAGGCCCGCCGGTTCCTGCACGCCCACGGCATCACGGGCGAGATGGCCGACCGGGTCTGGAGCGCCGTCGCCCTGCACACCACCCCGGAGGTCCCGCTGCACATGGCGCCGGAGATCGCCCTGGTCACGAGGGGAGTGGAGCTGGACGTCCTCGGTATCGGCTACACCAAGGTATCGGATGAGCAGCGGGCCGCCGTCGTGGCGGCCCACCCGCGCCCGGACTTCAAGAACCGGATACTCGCCGCCTTCACCCGGGGCGTCCGGGACCGCCCTGACACCGCCTTCGGCAACGTCAAGGCGGATGTGCTGGCGCACTTCGTGCCCGGCTTCGTACGCGGCGACTTCGTCGAGGTCGTCAAGGCCTCCGACTGGCCGGAGTGAGGGTCTTCTCGCCACAGCTCCGGCGGGAGCGGGCATGTCTCGATGCCGATGAAGATCCGGTCGCCACGATCGGGGGGACGCCCTCCCCTGGTTCTTCGGAGGCCCCTACCCGGGTAGCCGCGGCCGAGGGGCTCGAGGGCGCGGTCGAAGCTCTGTCGAAGCTCAGAAGGAGCCAAGTCATGAATTCGGCAACCGCAACACCGCCGGCGCCCGGCCGGCTTCCGCTACTCGGGCACGCATGGCGGCTCTGGCGCGATCCCATGGAGTTCGTGCTCGGACTGCGGACGGTGGGGAGGGTGGTGCGGGTCGGCCTGGGCCGGACGACGCTCTACTTCGTCACGGATGCCGATCTGGTCCACCAGATCCTGGTCGCCCGGGCCGGCAGCTTCGAGCGCGGCACGATCTTCCAGCGTGCGGGCACGGTCTTCGGTGACGGATTGCTGACCTCGGAAGGGGAACGGCACCGCGTCGACCGGCGGTCGATGCAGCCGGGATTCCACCGCACCCAACTCGACCGTTACACCACGATCATGAGTGACAACGCCCGCGAGCTGGCCGAATCCTGGCATCCCGGCGACCACGTCGACCTTGACGAGGCGATGTATCACCTCGCGATCACCAACCTCACCGAGGCGCTGTTCTCCCACGGCCTCGACCGTTCCGGCACACGGGAGCTCGCCCGTGCAGTGCGGGTGGTCGGCCGGGGCGCCCTCCTGCGCGCGATGCTGCCGCTCTCACTGTCAAACGCACCGATTCCACTGAACCGCGGGTTTACCGCCGCCGCCGACGCCCTGCACACCATGATCGACCGCATCATCGCCGAACGCCGCGCCAACCCCGGCGGCCGGCAGGATCTGCTCGCGCTCCTGCTCGCCCTGCGTGACCCGGCCACCGGCAGGGCGATGGACGACGCATGGATCCGCGACCAGGCCGTGACGATGCTGAACGCCGGCGTGGAAACCACCGCCACCACCTTGACCTGGGCCTTCCATGAGCTGGCCCGTCATCCCAAGGTTCGGGAACGGGTCGAGAAGGAGGTCGACGCAGTCGTCGGCCTCGGCCCGGTCGGGCTCGAGCAGGTGTCCGCGCTGGACTACACCGATCGTTTCCTCAAGGAGGTCACCCGGCTGCACTCCTTCCTGCTGTTCATCAGGCGGGCCACCCTCCCGGTCGACCTGGGCGGAATCTGTCTGCCCGCGGGCGCCGAGGTTGCCTACAGCCTCTACGCCCTGCACCGCGACCCCGGGGTCTTCCCCGACCCGGACCGGTTGGACCCCGACCGTTGGCCGGCCGGCGGTCGCCCGGTGCGGCAGAACACCTTCCTCCCGTTCAGCGCCGGCGTCCACAAGTGCATCGGCGACACCTTCGCCTGGGCCGAGATGGTCCACACTCTGGCTGCCGTCACCGCCCGGCACCGGCTCGACCTCTCCCCCGGGACCACCATTCACACCAAGCCCGCGGTCGTACCCAAGCCCCACAAGATGCCGATGATCGTCAGCCCCAGACACCACCGTGTCACCCCAGATCACGGAGCGGCCACATGACACCATCCGATGTCCCCGAGCGCCCACCTCCGCTGCACCGGCCGGATCGCGCGGGCCACAGCGCGACAACCCTCCAAAGCCGCGAACGAAGGGACCGACACCCGCTGAGCGCGGATCAGCTGCGGATGTCCCGTGGGAGGACGTCATGAAACCAGCGCTGAGGATCCCACCGTTGTACTGCCCCTTCCCCGACCGGATCCATCCCGATGCCGACGAGATCGACCGCGCCTCCTTGGGGTGGCTCGACGAACTCGCCCTCATTGCCGATCCCGCCGTCCGCGCCCGCTTCGGCCGGTCGAGGATCGGCTGGCAGGCCTCCCGTACGACACCGTGCGCCGACACGGAGCTGGTGCAACTCCACTCCGACTGGCAGATGTGGCTGTTCGCCTTCGACGACATCCGCTCGGAGGAGACCGCGGCAGGGGCTCGACCCGGTCCGATGGCGAGGGGCCTGGTGTCCTTCCTCCGGATCCTTCAAGACCCCGGAACGCGGGTGGACGAGGAAGACGCCTTCACCGCGGGACTGCGCAGTCTGCGGCGGCGGCTGGAGGCGGTTGCAAGCCAGGTGCAGGTCGACCGGTTCGTCACCTCGGTGCTGGGCTACTGGTTCGCCCAGGTCTGGGAGGCCGCCAACAGGGCGGAAGCAGTATGGCCGACCGTCGAGGAGTACACAGCCATGCGTGTTCACAGCGGCGCGGTGCCGACCTGCCTGGCACTGATCGACGTCGTCGGTCGATTCGAGCTCTCCGCCGCCGAGTTGGCGCGCCCGGAGGTGAAGGCACTGACTACCAAGGCCGTCAACTCCGTCTGCTGGGCCAATGACATCCATTCCTACGAGAAGGAGAGCACCCGCAGTCATCACCCGGTCAACCTGCCGACACTATTGCACCGCCGTGACCGCGGCACGGTCCAGGAAGCGATCGATCTCGCCGCCAAGATGCACGACGCCGAAGTCGCCGCCTACTGCGCACTCCGCCCCCGAGTCCCGGCAGGACCCGAACTGGAGCGCTACTTGGACGGCCTGCAGTCATGGATGCGCGGCAACCTGACCTGGTCGCTGTCGACCGGCCGATACCACCGGACACCCCTCCAGGCATGACTGCCCCGGGAACCCGCGCGCACTCATCTGCCGCAGCCCGCGTCCTGCCGATCCCCAGTAGCCGACCTGGTGGAGGGCCGAGCTGTCGAAGTTGTTCAAGATATCGTGCGGCTCGCCGGCCGGGGCCCCTTGTGACGGGCCCCGGCGGCGTGCTGGTGGGCACGGACGATCGTGGAGTCCACCGAGACCACCCAGTCCAGGTCGTCCTCCGCATCCGCCTCGGCGAGAAGCGCGGCGAACACACGCTCCCACGTGCCGTCGATCGCCCACATCCGCAGCCGACTGTGGGCGCCCTTCCACGAACCGAACCGTTCGGGCAGGTCCATCCACGGAGTGCCCGTCCGGTACTTGAACGCGATCGCGTCGATCACCTGCCGGTGATCACGCCGTCCCTAAGAAACGCCCTAGGCTTCACCCACCTTGTCAGCATGCTTGGTTGAAGTGGAGGGGTGACGGAGATGAGCAGCGAGGCGAGGATCGTCCGGCGGGCCGGGAGCGGCGACCGGGAGACCGTGGTGCGGCTGCTGGACGCGGCCTTCCAGCATGATCCGGTGAGCGGCTGGATCTTCCCGGACGAGGAGCGGCGCCGCGCGATCCATCCCCTGATGATGGGGGCGTTCGTCGATCTCATGTTCGCAGCGGGCCGGGTCGAGATCCTGGCGGACGAGTCGGCCGTCGCGCTCTGGATGTCCGTACCGGACGGTGAGCGGGACGAGCACGGGCACGACGCCGACCACGACGGCGACGGTTGGGCGGACGGTCCGGCTCGGCTCCGGGCCGAGATCGACCCCGACAACGAACGTATCGAGGTGATGGGCCGGCTGACCGCCGAGATCTATCCACACCACCCCCACGAGTATCTGTGGCTCATCGCCGTGGATCCCACGCGGCAGGGTGAGGGACGTGGGACGGCCCTGTTGCGGCCCACGCTCGACCGCTGTGACCGCGAGGGCTCGGCGGTCTATCTGGAGGCCAGTAGCGCACGCAGCCGGGATCTCTACCAGAGGCTCGGTTTCACCACCATGGAGAGCACCCTCGTACTGCCGGACGGCCCCACCATGTGGCCGATGTGGCGGGACCCGCAATCCGGCTGACGAGCGCCGACGGCACCGGTGCGGGTCCCCCGGCCGGGGGACCCGGGGGCGCCCGGACGTGATCGGGCGCCGTTCTTGATCCCGGCAACCGCTCGGGTGAACCGTCCGCCCGTGATGGATGGTCGGTTCGCGTTCACCGGAATGGTCGGTTCACCGCGCCGCGCGGCCCGGCGGGCGCAGGAGGACGGGCAGGGCGAGGACGTCGTTGCCGATGAACGACGGCTGCGGGTCCGGAGCGTTCCCCTCGTCCGCGAGCACGATGTCCGGGAACCGGTCGAAGAGGGCGGGCAGCGCGATGGCGGCCTCCAGCCGGGCGAGCGGGGCGCCGAGGCAGTAGTGGATGCCGTGCCCGAAGGCCATATGGTCCCTGTCCGCGCGGTCGACCTCGAACGCGTGGGCGGCTTCATGGAACGACGGGTCCCGGCCGTGCGCCCCGAACCCGATGAGAATGGCCTCCCCGGCCGCGATGGTGACGCCCTCACCGAGATCGATGTCACGGACCGCGCACCGCAGCGGAAGATGGACGACCGGCGGATGGAGCCGCAGGGTCTCCTCGATGGCACCGGCCCAGCGGGCGGGCTCGGCCAGCGTCGCGCTCAGCTGCCGACGGTGGGTGAGGAGTGCGCGGACGGCGTTTCCGATCAGCGCGATCGTGGTCTGGCTCCCGGCTCCGATCATCAGAAGCAGGGTGGAGATCAGTTCCGTCTCGGTGAGCCGGTCGCCCTCATGGGCCGTGAGCAGCAGACTGGTCATGTCGTCGCCGGGCTTCCGCCGCTTCGCCTCCACGAGGCGCTGCATCGTGGTGAGCAGCCCGCTCATGACCCGCTCCGACTCCTCCTGGGGGACATCGGTGGCCAGGATCGCGTCGACGACGGAGAGCATGTCGGGGCGCTGGTCTGCGGGAACGCCGAAGAGATCACAGATCACACGGGTCGGCACACCGTATGCGAAGTGCGCCCGCAGATCCACTGCCGCGCCGTCCTCCAGTGCCTCCAGACCGTCCAGGAGGTCCGTGACGACGGCCTCGATCGAGGGCCGCAGCGCCTCCAGGCGCCGCGGCGCGAAGGCAGGGCCGATCAGCCTCCGCAGCCGGCTGTGTTCGGCCCCCTCGGAGGTGGCCATGGAGCGGACGTCGACCCAGGGGGAGAGCCAGGGGACGGCGCCCGGCCGGTAACCGGTCCAGGTGTCACGGGCGTTCCTGGTGATATCGGGATGGGTGACCAGCCGCCGGACGACATCGCCACGCGTGACGGACCAGGCGATGACGTTCCGGGGCAGCCGGACCCGCACGGCGGGCCCGGCAGCGCGGAGTTCCTCGATCTGCTCGTACAGCCGGTCACCTCCGTCGCTGTCGAGGACCGGGATGGAAACCTCGTGGCTGGTGGTCATGAGACACCTCCGGTCACGCGAGGTGGCCCGTCGGCGGGAGCGGCCGCAATGGAGCGGTCTCGCTCCCGGGCGCCGGGGCACGCCGGTGCGTGGATGGATGGACTTTGCGGCGACGGCGGGGAACCGGTACCGGGGATTGTGCTGTGCCCACCCAGGAGCGCATAGACGGAAATCGGCCTCATTGTCTTGATTCTGAGTCGTTTCGGGATTGCTCGCATACATGGGCCCGCGGCGTTCCCGCCCGTACCGCCAACCGGCCCGGCGCCTCCGCGGGCCGAAGTTCCGGACGGACAACTCCCCATCAGACAAGGACCGTTACTCTGTGCGCAGCCTCACGGTCCGTCCCTCCGGGCCCTCGCACGGCACCACCCCACGTTTCCCGCCACCCGGACGACCGCCCCTGCGGCCCGGCGACCCTCGGGTTCCGGTCATCCGCTAGCCGAAGGCACCCCATGCGCCTTGGACGACCCATCATCCCTGCGATAGCCCTGGGACTCACCGCGGCCCTCTTCCCCGCCCTCCCCGGCACCGCCGCCTCCGCGTCCCCCGTCGCCCCCACCGGCCGGACGCTCACCTGGGGCACCTGCGGCCCCGATCTCCCTCCGACCGTGGAGTGCGCCGTGCTCCCCGTCCCGGTGGACCACCGCGACCCCGGCAGCCGGACCATCGAGATGGCCGTCTCCCGTATCAAGGCCGCCGATCCGGCCAAGCGCCGCGGCGTCCTGCTGTTCAATCCCGGCGGGCCGGGCGGGCCCAGCCTGTTCTACCCCCTGTGGATGGCCGAGACCCTGCCCCAGTCGGTGAAGGACCGGTACGACCTCATCGGCTTCGACCCGCGCGGCGTGAGTGCCAGCAGCCCCCTGTCCTGTTCCACCACCACCCGCGACGAACGGCTCACCTTCCGCCCCTACCGGGACGCCACCTTCGCCAAGGACGTCACCTGGGCCCGCGATCTCGCCGCCAAGTGCCGGGCCAACACTCCCGACATCGCCCACTTCACCACGCGCAACATCGCCCGCGACATGGACCGGCTCCGGGCCGCCCTCGGCGAACGGCGGATCTCCTACTTCGGTCTCTCCTTCGGCACCTATCTGGGCGCCGTCTACACCCAGATGTTCCCCGCGCGCGTCGACCGGTTCGTCCTGGACAGCGCCGTCGACCCGAAGCAGGTGTGGCGGGGCATGGTGCAGAACTGGGCCCCGGAGGCGGAGCCGGCGTTCCGCCGGTGGGCGCGGTGGACCGCCGAACACTCCTCGACGTACGGGGTCGGCGACACTCCCGCCGAGGTGACCCGGCTCTTCTGGGACCTGGTCGAACGCGCCGACCGCACCCCTATCGACCTGGGCGGCCACCCGTACACCGGGGCCGAGATCCGCGACTGGATGCGCTGGGACATGTACCGTCCCGCGCTCGGTGCCGCGTTCCTGGTGAAGCTGCGGGACGCCGCCGCCGGCCGACCCGTCGAACCCCAGCCGCCGTATGTCCCCACCGATAACGAACTCGCCGCGTACACCGCCGTGACCTGCGGTGACGTCCGCTGGCCCACAAACCCGGCCCGCTATCGAGCAGACAGCCGCCGCGACAGCGCCCGCTACCCGTTCTTCGGCGATTCGGTGTCCAACATCGTGCCCTGCGCGTTCTGGGAGCGGCCCGTCGAGCCCACGACCCGGGTCGACAACTCGCTGCCGGCGCTGATCGTCCAGAACGAGTGGGACTCGCAGACCCCGCCCGCCGCCGCCCGGGGTCTGCACCGGGCCCTGAAGGGATCCCGGCTGGTGTACGTCGAGGAGGGCGAGGGGCACGGCGTATACGGCCGGGGGATCAGCGGTTGCGCCGACTCGCTCACCACCCGCTACCTGGCCACCGGTGAACTCCCGACCGGGGACGTGACCTGCGTCCCCGACCCGGCCCCGGCGGCCACGGTCCGGAGCGCGGCACCCGGGAACACGCCCGCACCGCCGCCGCTCGGTCCCCGTGCCCCGTTCGGCGGGCGCTGACGGGTACGACCACGGCGAGGGGCTGCCACGACCGGCATGTGCCGGTCGTGGCAGCCCGTGGGCACGCGACGGCCCGGGGCGGTCGGACGCCGGACGCTGCCGTTCGGCGGGCGAATCGGCGCTCAGTGGCCGTCGAAGCGAGGACGGCCCTCCCGGGTCAGACGGTGAACTCCTCGGCGGGCAGCATCACTCCATCGAAGTTCGTCAGCACGGAGACGTATCCGTAGTGCACATCTGTCGTGGGGAAACTGGTGAGGCTCCAGGGCGCGTCGACCACTCCGGGGCCGCACGGCAGATGCCCATAGCCGGTCGGCATGGCTATGGGCATCAGCTGGAGAGCGCTGAAGCTGACCGGCACGGTGGTACCGGCCGGTTCGGTACAGGTGTAGATCCCGCCGATGGTGAGGGTCCCGAGGATCGAGGGGTGCTCCGCGGGGTCGGCGTACGCCGACTGCACATCCATCGACTTGACCGACCGCGGCTGGGCGGCGGCACCGGGAGCGGTGATGCCCAGGACGATCAGTGCGGCGGCGAGTGCCGCCGCCCAGCGGCATCTTAAGGTCAGGCTCATGGCATTCCCCTGATGAGTGCGGGCCGGTGTTCGGCCGTGTGGTTGAGGACGTCCAGATCTACTCGTACCCGGCGGCGGCCGGCAGTCGCACGGCACGGCGCGTGGGGGCAGAGCCTGGTCGACAGCTGGATCGCCGATCTCGACGAGGCCGTGGGGGTCCTACCGCCTTCGGCAAAAAGGGGCTTGCTGGAGGCATGCACCCGGGCGGTGAGGCTCTCCGCCGGAGCCGGTGGTGCTGGTGGGCGGGGCCTGGCCGGGTGTCAGCGCTCCCCGATGCGGAGGGCCCGAAGGACCTCTCGGGTGGCGTTCCCGATGGGCCGAAGGGTCGCCCGGATCGCCCGGCCGACCGGCGGGCGTACGTGATTCCAGAACGGGACGAGCACGGCGCGCCACAGCCACGCCGACGGGCGCGCGATCAGGAAGTTGAACACCACGGTCGACACGCCCCACGCGAACCAGAGCGCCCCGATCAGTGCGAACGCGACCGGCGCCAGCACATAGCGGCACAGCAGTGCGCCAGGTCTGATCAAGAGGTTTCGTATCAGGAACACGAACGGTGGCCGCCGCAGCCGCTCCACGACCCAGGCGATCGCGTTGCCGATCGGCACCAGCACATAGCGGGTGACGAACTTGAGGACCGGGCGCAGGAACCAGTCCCACAGCAGGATCTTCAGACCCTGGAGCATCGGGCGCAGGAACCAGGTCCAGCAGAGGATCCGGATCCCCTTGCCGATCGGCTTGAGCAGTTCCCACAGCAACCGCAGCGGGACCACGACGATCACCGCGATGATCATGGCAGGCCAGCGGATCACCGCGTACAGGCGGCCTTCATCCGGCGCGGCCCGGCCGGGCCGGTGCTCGGTTGCGTTCACCCGTCCAGGTTAGTGTCCCCGCGTTCGCGGGCGAAGGAGAGCCGACCGCCGCGCACTCGGAGCCCGACAGCGCCACCATCTGGAGCGCCGGACCGGCCGGTTCGCCGCCCGCGCCCGGCTCCGGTCCCGGCCTGGCCTGGCCGCCGCCGCCACCACCGAGCACGACGGGCGTCTGGAACCCTCGACGGCACCGGAGTCACGCGTGCGTCACTCGCCCATGGCCGTCGTGCCCGGCAGGCCTGCGGTGCGGTGGTGGCTTCGGCGTGCGGGGCAGCAGGGCGGTGCCCGGCGAGGCCACGGGGATTACTCCTTCCGGGCCGGCCCTCCGCACGCGCGGTGCCGGTCCGTGCCCGCGGGGCGCCGCGCGGTCGCCGCCGCCGTGCGTGCCCGTGCGGCTCTTCCGGCCGCCGTGCCCTCGTCGTACACCGGCACACCGCCCACCAGGGTCAGCCGTACCCGGGTGCCGCTGATCTCCGGCACCGGTACCCGGGTGACGTCCCGGTCCAGGAGGACGAGATCGGCGGCGCGGCCCGGGGTGAGGGTTCCGGTGCGATGGTCCGCCCGGAGCTGACGGGCGGTGCCGGCGGTGTGCATGCGCAGTGCGGATGTCCGGCTGATTGCTTCGCGTTCGGGGTGGAGCGGCCCGTCGGAGTCGGCCCCTTCCCGGTCGATCGCGGTACGGATCTGGTTCCAGACGCCGAGCGGGTCGACGGGCCAGTCGGAGCCGCCAGCAAGGAGCGCGCCGTGGCGTTCCAGGCTCCGGGCGGGGAAGAGTCGGCGGTGCCGCCGGGGGCCGATGTACGGCAGGAGTGCGTCCACCGTCCAGGTGTCCCGCATCGCCCACTGGAGCTGCATCGAGGCCACCACGCCGAGGCGGGCGAAGCGCCGGACGTCGGTGGGGTGGACGAGCTGGAGGTGGGTGATGGTGTGCCGGTTGTCGCGCCGCCCGCCCGCGCGCAGAGCGGCCTCGTATCCGTCGAGGGCGACGCGGACGGCCCGGTCGCCGATCGCGTGGGCGTGGATCTGCCAGCCCTCGGTATCGAGGAGTACCGCGAGCCGCGCGAAGTCGGCCGGATCCAACTGGAGTTGCCCGCGATGATCCGTGGGCCGTCCCTTGCCGTCGAGGTACGGCTCCAGGAGGGCGGCGGTCCGGGCGGGATACTCCATCACACCGTCCACGAACACCTTCGCCGTTCGCAGGTCGAGCCCGGGGACGTCCGCGTACCGCTTGCGGGTGGCGCGCAGCCAGGCCAGACCCTTCTGCGGCTCCCGGATCTCGTGGGCGTCGAGCCGGAGCGCGGCGGCGACGCGCTGCGGGAGCCGTCCGGTGCGGGCGAGTTCGGCGTAGACGTCGAGGTGCCACTCGTCGGCGGATGCGTCCATGAACGCCGTGACCCCTTGGGCGGCGGCCTGTTCAAGGGCCCGTGCGGTCGCCTCGACCACCTTCTCGAACGGGTGATCCGGCAGGAGCCGGTGCACCAGCCCCTGGGCTTCCTCTTTCAGCAGTCCGGTCGCCGCTCCGTCGGCGTCCCGCTCGATCTGCCCACCGGGCGGATCGGGGGTGGTGGCGGTGATCCCGGCGAGTTCGAGGGCCCGCCGGTTGACCCAGGAGTTGTGCCCGTCCGTGCCCATGAGCACGATGGGCCGCCTGGTGGGCAACGCGTCGAGGAGCCGGTGGTGCGGCAAGGTTCCGGCGGGCAGCAGACCGACCGGGTCCCAGTCGGACACGACCAGCCAGCCGTCCGGCGCGCTCCCGTACGCCGGGTCGGCGAGGAAGCCCCGCAGGAGCTCCTGCAACCGCGGAACGGTCAACTCCAGATACTCCAGACTCGGGTTGAGAGTCGCGGCACCGGCGGCGACCGGATGGGCGTGCCCGTCCACGATCCCGCTCATGACGGTCCCCCGCCGCGCGTCGACCACCTCGGTGTCCCGCCCGGCGTACCGGCGCATCGCGCCGTCGGAGCCGGTCGCCAGTACCCGCCCGTCCCGCCCCACCGCGACCGCGTCCCTCACTCCCGCCCCGCGTACACCCGTGAACACCCGCGCGTTGTGGATCACGAGCGCGGCCGAACGCCGCCCCGGGACGGCCCTTCCCGTGTGCGCCGGACCGGCGGCAGGGGTCGCATGGGCGACGTCGGGTACGAAAGCGGCAATTCCGCCAGCCCCTGCGGAGAGGACGACACGGCGTCGGGAAGGGTTGTGTTCCATGTCTCCATCGTGGGCATCCGACTCCACGCCTCGCGAATCATTTTCCCGCGCGACATCGTGCTGACCGATCCCGAAGGCGACGAGTTCTGCCTGTCTCCGGCGGACCGATGAGCGCCGGGGCCGTTCACGTCCGAGAAGATCTCCACATGTCCGGAGTGTTCACGGGTCCGACGCCGGCCACCCGGTGGTCCGGTCGGCCCTTCCCGGGATACTGGGCGCCCATGGATGAGGTCACAGTCGTCGTCGCCCATTCGGAGCGCGCGACCCTGCGCGTCGGTGACGTGTTCTTGAAGGTGGACGCCGATCAGACGCGTATCGACGTCGAGGTCGAGGCGATGTCCCTCGCGCCGGTCCCGACCCCGGCCGTCCTGTGGCGCAAGCCGCCCGTACTCGCGATCGCCGCCCTCCCGGGGACGACGCTCGGGCGCCTCGGCGGGACTTCGACCGGGTCGTCGGCGGCATGGGCCGCGGCGGGCGCCGCCATCCGGAAGCTGCACAAAGCGCCCCTGCCGCCCTGGTCGGGCCGGGCCGGGCGGAGCAGCGACGCGCTGGCGGCGGAACTCGACGACGAGTGCGAGTCGCTCGTGAGGAACGGCGTACTGCCCGCCGGCCTCGTCACCCGCAACCGTCGGGTCGCCGAGGCCGCGCTCCGGCCGTGGACTCCGGCGTTCACGCACGGCGACCTGCAGATCGCGCACGTCCTGGTCGACGGCGACGAGGTCACCGGCATCATCGACTGGTCGGAGGCGGGGCAGGGTGATGCCCTGTACGACCTCGCCACCTTCACGCTCGGACACGAGGAGCACCTTGACGACGTCATCGCCGGGTACGGCACCGACGTCGACCTCGATGTGATCCACGCGTGGTGGTCGCTGCGAAGCCTGCTGGCGATTCGCTGGCTGATGGAGCACGGCTTCGACCCCTTCGCACCGGGCTGCGAGGTCGACATGCTGAGATCCCGGATGTGAGGCTGCGCAGACACCACTGCCACCCATGCCACGGGGGACCTCGCCCGAACGTCCGACGACGCCAGGGCTCGCGGGAAGACGACCGCCCGGCCCGGCCCGGGGCGGCCCGGGGCGGCTCGGTGACGCGGTGACGCGGTGACGCGGTGACGCGCGGGGACGTCCGAAGCGTCCCCGGCGCTGCCGGTCCGGCCCATTCGTGAGGGCCCGCACGATCGTGGAGTCCACCCTCATCCGTTTCCGTTTCCACCCCGACCCGTCCACGCGCCGCCGCCGGCAGACGCCCCTCGATCAGCACCCACCCGGCACACCATCGGGTCTCGGACGAGACGCGAACTCCTCATTGTTGCGGCCGTCAATCAACATCCGGCGTTGCGTCCGGGTTCATGTCTCATACACGAGAGGCCTCGAAGCTTTGTCCCGGCCCGTGTCGAACCGTGACCGGGTGTGAAGCAGGCAAATCTCTGGAGGTCACTGATGGTCAAGCGTCGCGAGCTGCTCGGGATGGTCGGCGCGACCGTCGGGGCGGGAGTGCTGGCCATGGGCACGGCCGAGGCCGCACCGCAGGACGGGCGGAAGCACCACAGGCCCTCGCACCGAACGCTCAAGGTCATGCAGTTCAATATCTGGCTCGGCGGCAGCCGGGTGCCGGGCGGCCGGGCGGGTATCGCCGACACCGTCGCCGCGGTCAAGCCGGACGTGGTGATGCTCAGCGAGTCGAACCCGGAACGGGTGGCCCATCTCCTGTCCGATCTCGCCGAGCGCGGGCTGACCTACTTCGACAACGAGAACCCGTCCGATCCCGCGGTGATCTCGCGCTACCCGATCATCGAGCACGCGTCCTTCCCGTACTGGTCGAAGGCGGTCGTCTCGGTCGACGGCACCGAGGTCGCGGCTTACTCCGGGCATCTGGAGTACCGGTACTACGTCAACTACCTGCCGCGCGGCTACGGCGGCGGCACCCCGTCGCCCCTGGAGACCTCCGAGTACGGCTGGGGCGAGATCCCGACCGGGCCGATCACCGATACCGGTCTGATCGCGCGGCTCAACGCGGCCTCGGGACGTACCAAGGTGACCAGGACGGTGCTCGCGGACGCCGCGAAGGAGCGGGCCAGGGGTCGGCTGACACTACTGGCCGGGGACTTCAACGAGCCCTCTCACCGGGACTGGGGCCACCGGACCCGGAACCTGTTCGACCACAACGGCGCCGTCGTCAAGTGGTCGACGACGAAGGCGATCGAGGACGCCGGTTTCCGCGACAGCTATCGCGTGATCCACCCGGACCCCGTCCGCAGGCCGGGCTTCACCTGGCCGAGCGACAACCCGGGCGCCGACGTCGGTCAGCTCACCTGGGCGCCGAAGGCCGATGAACGGGACCGGATCGACTTCGTCTTCTACCACCCCGATCGGCGGATCCGGCTGCTCGACAGCGTGATCGTCGGGCCGTCCAGCACCATCGTCCGCAACAAGCGGGTGAAGGAGTCGGGCAGGGACGAGTTCTGGGAGCCCACCTGGACCTGGCCGACCGACCACAAGGCCGTACTCAGCACCTTCCGGGTGGCCACCCGCTGAGCGGACTCGTCTCCCGTGGGCGGCCGCGGCCCCGGGCCGCGGCCGCACCGGCCCCGCCCGATCAGCCGTCGGCGCGATCGTCGCGGTGCGCGGAGAGCGGGTTGAACGAGCAGGTCGCAGCGGTCGGCCCGGAGCGCAGAACCAACACAGGGGAATGCAGGCGCATCACCCTAGACACAGAAGGGGAACTGCGCTTCGGGCTCGCCGTCGAAGCAATGGATCGCGTGCCGACGCATCCGCGGGCCGTAGATCCGGTGGTCGATCAGCGACGAGTAGGCCGAGAAGCCGAGACCGAGCAGGCCTGCGGTATCCGCCGCGTAGACGTCGAACCCCGGATACATCAGGCCCGCATAAGGAAGGTCGTCGAAGTCGAGCGCCAAGACCGGGTATTCACCTGTTTGGTCGGTTTCGGTGACGGCAAGGAAGCGACGTGAGTCCGACCCGCCGGGCAGCAGGAAGCACTCCGGGAATCGTTCGTCGAAGAGGGCGAATTCCGCGGCCCACGGCTCGCCGAACTCGTCGCCCACCAGTTCGGAGAGCGAGCGGGGGGCGAAGTCGCCGTCCGGGGTGAACCAGCCGTAGCGGTCGAACAGGCTGGTGTCGTACGCCAGCCAGGCCCGCAGGCTCGGGGAGAGCGGCCGGCCCGACGGGAACCGGGCCTCGGCCAGTCGGGCGGACGGCAAGGGCGACGGTATGCCATCGGTGACCCATGGCACCTGCTGGTGCTCCAGGGCGGAGGCACCCGGGTCCCGCCGAACCGCTTCGATGGCGCGCTCCGTCAGTGCGACGCCGTGCAGGGCGGCGCCCTCAGCTCCGTCAGTCAGCATGCGCGGCACTGTAGTGGCCGGTACTGACAACGGTTAGCGGTCGGACCGTCGCAGGACGGTCGAGGATCAGATCCAACGCGCCTTGGACGACCTTGATACGGGTGCGGTCATTGCTGCTGGCGACCAAGGGGTACGGCGGTCGACCGCCACACGGAAGGCGAGCGCCCGCTCAGGGGGAGCACTGCTCTTGGCCGGGTTGGTTGGTTCCGTCCTGGAGGAGCGCGGACCAGGGCAGGTCCCTGACGCGGCGGCAGAGGGACTCGGCGACGGCGTCGGGGTCCAGGGTGTAGGTGCGGGACGCCCTGTGCGGGGTGGAGACCCGGAGGTGTGAGCCGTCGGCGGTGAACGCGAGTGCCAGTACGGGGCCGTCCGCGGGCGGCAGTGGCACGCTCCGGTTCTTGACGGTGTCCCAGAGCTGTATCTTTCCGTGGCCGTCACCGACGGCGAGGGTCGCGCCGTTCGGGGAGAACGCGAGCGCGACGGGCCGCTCGGCCCGGCTGCCGGGCGCGGGCGGTTTCCCGGGAGCCAGGACCGCGAGGTTCCGCTCGCCGAAGTCGCCCCACAGGGTGACCCGGCCGCCGGCGTCTGCCATCGCCATGAGGTCGCCCCGCTGGGAGAAGGCCACGGAGACGGCCCGTCCCTCGCCGCGCATGACGGCCGGTGAGCCGCCCTCATCGACCGTGGACACCATCCGGCGCCGGTCGGTGATGAACCTGCCGCTGTCCCCCGACGCGGCCAGGATCCTGCCGTGGTGGCTCTCGCGAGCGCTGGACCAGCCGTAGCCGTGCCATGTGTCGTGGTGGTCGGCCGACGCGAAGGCCGTTTGCCCGGGTGTCGACGTGGACACCCCGAGGGTGTCCACGGATGTTCCGGAGGTGGAGAAGGCCATCCCGGTGACCCCGGGCCGGGGCGGCAGGACGTAATCGGCCGGGTTCCGCTCCTCCACCCAGCTCCGGTCGGGGGGCCTGGGGAAGTGGGCTCCCAGGTCGTGGACGACGACCCGGCCGGAGGCGTCCAGCCGGGCGAAGACCTCTCCCGAGGGATGCAGGGCCATCAGGGGACGGCAGGGCGCGGTGCACTCTCCGGCCTGAGGGATGCCCTGCCGCAGCCGTCCCTCGCCGTCGCGGATCTCGTACGCGCGTGAGCGCGCGGTGGCCAGGACCTCCGCGCCCTGGCTGAAGACGGCGGCCGAGAGCGGGGTGTCCTCCCAGTCCCGGGGATCCGTGGTGTTCACACCGATGGTCCGCACGGTGAGGGCCGGCGCCTCTCCCTCGCGGAAGCGGACGGCGCTCTCCGCCATGTCCAGCCGCAGATCGGAGCGGGTGACGCCGCTCATGGGCAAGCGCAGAACGGGCGAGTCCGGCACTGCCGTACGCCAGATCTGGAGGGTGGTGGCGGTGAGTGTGGCGAGGTGTGCTCCGTCGGCGCCGAAGGCCAGTTGCGGCAGACCGTCCGTCACGATCCGGGGGCGTTCCCGGCCGGTGCGGACCTCGATCGTACGGACGCCCGACGGCGTGGCGAAGGCGAGAGCCCGGCCGTCGGGGGTGAAACGGAACTCCCCCGCGCCGCAGCCGCCGCCGACGCGGTCCGTCCACGGCGCGTCCAGGTTCCGGCGGGTTTCGATGTCCCAGACCCGGAGCGGGCCGTCGGCCGCGCAGTACGCCAGCAGCCGGGCGCCGGAGGAGACCTGGACATGGCCGGCCGGGGGCCGGGTGTCGCCGGTGTCGAGGAGTTCCCGGCCTGTGGTCGTGTCCCAGACCTGGAGCGGGCCACCTGGGGCCTGCGCGGCGAGTACCTCGCCCGCCGGGGCGAACCAGCCGCGCGCCCCGCTCGTGCTCGGCCCGAACACGGGCCCGGTGAACGTGCCCGATGACACGTCCCACATCCGGATACCGTGGTCGGTTCCGAGCGCGAGGGCACGGTGGTGGGGAGCGATGGCGACCAGCCGCTTCAGCTTCCTGCCGAGGCCGGCCCCGGACCGGTCCGAGGCCAGTCGTCCCAGCCCCCGGGTGTCGCTGCTTCCGGGGCTCAGGGTGAGCAGACTGCGGCCGTCCCCGCTGAGGTCCTGGCGCAGTGCGGACGGGTCCCCGCTCCCGGCGTTCTCGGCGTTCTCAGTGTTCTCGGTGTTTGCGGTTTCGAGCCGGTACACGGCCGAGTCCGGTTGTGCCGCCGCCGCGAACAGCGCCTCCCGGGTCTCCGGGATGTCCGCCTTCCGCCATGCGGTGACGCTGAGCCAGAGGGCGTATCCCGGATCCGATTCCCGCAGGTTGTTCGCGGCCTCGGCGAGCTGCCGGGCCTCGGCCTGCACCGCGCGGCGGTCGTTGGCACGGCTCTCCTTCCAGACACCGAGCCCGGCGATCGTGGCGAGGCAGAGCAGGACCGAGAGGGTCGCGGTGAGGGCACGCAGTCGCCGGGTGGTCAGGACCGCGGCCCGCAGCGCGTCGTCGTGGGCGCGGAACGATGCGGCGAGGAAGTCCCGTTCCCGCGGGGTGAGAACGGCCTCGGCGTCGAGCGGTACGGGCGCGGCGGCGGCGCGGAGAGGGGCCCGGACCAGGCCGGCGCGGGTTCTGCGGGCGGCCAGCAGCCGGGAGTGACGGACACTCCTCGCGACGCGGCGCCCGATTCTCCGCCCGGCGGTGGGCGTCACGGGATCCTCCAGCGGCGTACCGAAAGCCTCCCGGACGGCCGCGAGTTGCGCGCCCCGGTACAGCGCGCCCTCGTCCCGGCCGAGTCCGTCCCAGGTCCGGGCCGCGTCGGTGAGCCCGCGGTGCAGGCGGAGCCGGTCGCGGTCCCGCTCGATCCAGCCGCGCAGCCGGGGCCAGCCCCGGATCAGTGCCTCGTGGGCCAGGTCGACCGCGCCGTCGTCGACCGTGAGCAGCCGGGCCCGTACCAGCCGTTCGAGGACCCGTTCCGACTCGGGCGCGTTGAGCAGTTCGCCGCGCCCGGCCGTGCGGCTGGTGTCCTCGGTGGCGTCCCCCGGGGATATCAGCCGTAACAGCAGTTCGCGGCCGGCCCGTGCCTCGTCTTCGGTGAAGGCGCTGAAGATCTCCTCGGCGGTGTGGGCGATGGCGCCCTGGATCCCGCCGATCGCCTCGTACGCGGCCGCGGTGAGGGTCCGTCCGCGCCGGCGGCGCCAGGTCTCCAGGAGGGCGTGGGACATCAGGGGCAGCCCGCCCGGCTCGTCGGCGACGTCCGCGACGATCCGGGCGGTGAGGGCCCGTTCCACGATCAGCCGCGCCGCCGCGGCGGGGCCGACGACGGCGGCCCTGAGCTGCTCGGGTGTCATCGGTCCGACGAGCAGGACCGACTCCTTGAGCGCGGCGGCGAGTGCGGGATGCTCGGCGCACCGCCCGGAGAAGTCGGCGCGTACGGCGATGACGACCCGGCAGCCGGAACCGGTCAGCAGTTCCATGAACGCGTTCCGTTCGGCGCGGTCCCGGCAGAGGGTGAAGACCTCCTCGAATTGATCGACGAGCAGCAGCGCGCCGCTTGTCATCAGGGTCCGGTGGGTTCGGGCGGGGGTGGGCCCGGGGGTGAGGATCCGGATCACGGACGGGGCCGTTCCGTCCTCCCCCGCGGCGTCCGTGGCGCCCGTCGTCGACGCGGCCCGCCTGAGCGCCGGGACCAGCCCCGCCCGCAGCAACGAGGACTTCCCGCTGCCGGAGGCGCCGACCAGCGCGGCGACGGGGTGGCGCCGGGTCAGCTCCAGCAGATCTGCGACGAGGTCGTCACGGCCGAAGAAGTGGTCGCTGTCGTCCGTTCCGTAGCGGGCGAGCCCGGGGTACGGGGCCGTGGTGCCGTCCTCGACCGCCACCACGGGTTCGTCGGCGAGGGCCCGCTGCCAGCGCCGGCGCCATTCCTCGAGGTCACCGCCGCAGGCGGCGACATAGGCGAGGGCGACGGGGAGCGAAGGGAGGCGCTCCCCCGACGCGGCCCCGGAGAGGGAGGGCGCGGAGTAGGGGGAGCCTTCCGCCATCGCCCGGTAGGTGGGCGAGCCCACCGACCGCCGCAGGGCGCGCAACTCGTGCGCGAAGGACTCCACCGGTCCGTCGGCAGGGTTCAGCGGCTTCTCCCGGCGTCCCATCCCCGTGCTCCGTCCACTTCGCCCCTGTACGGCGTCCGGACCGTCCTGGCCCCCGAGCCGCCGCCCGTCCCCGGACCGCCGATCCGTTCCCGGGGCGGTCCCCGGGAGCGTATGCCAATTGATGGGTGTGGGGTGGGGGACCTGTTTATCAATACCGCCGCCGGTGGACTCGCCGCATGATCGACACCGCGACCATGCCCGTCCCACCGCCCCGTTCCCCGCGTTCCCCGCATACGCCGCCGCGGACGGGGAGGCGTTCCGTTCCCACCGCCCGTACGCCGTGGCAGGTCTGGCTGCCGCCCGCCGCGCTGGCGCTGCTGCTGGGGATATGGGGTCTGGAGCGCGAGCAGACGCTGTGGAGCGACGAGGCGGTCACCTACGACATGGCCACCCGCTCCCTGCCGGAGATCTGGCGGACCCTCGGCACCGCGGACGCCGTCCACGGTCTCCACTACCTGGTGACGCACGTAGTGTTCGCCGTCTGGGAGCCGGGGCTCGTGCCGCTGCGGGCGCCGTCCGTGCTGGCGACGGCCGCGTCCGCCGCCCTGGTGGCCCGGATCGGGCTGCGGCTCGCGGGACCGCGGGCGGGCGCGCTGTCCGGCCTGGCGCTGGCGCTGCTGCCCGTCGTCCAGCGGTACGCGCAGGAGGGGCGTTCGTACGCGCTGGTCTCGGCGCTGGTCGCCTGGGCCACCCTGCTGCTCCTGGAGCGGAGGTGGCGGGCCTACGCGGCGGTGCTGCTGGTCGCCTGTCTGCTGCACGAGTTCGCCGTGCTGGTGCTGTTCGCACACGGGGCGACGCTGTGGCTCGGCCGTCCCCGGGGGACGGTCCGGCCGCCGCGCGGATGGTCGCGTGCCGCGTCGGCGGTCGTGGTGGGTCTGCTGCCACTCGCGCTGTTCTCGATGACGCAGTCGGCGCAGGTGGCGTGGATCGAGCCGCCGGGCGCGCCCGTGCTCACGCGCTTCGCGTTGCTGGTGCTCGTGGGGATGGTCTGTGCCGTACTCCCGGGTGGGTCCCGGACGAGGGCGCTCGCGCTCCCGCTGCTCGTCCTCCCGCCGGGGCTGCTGATCGCGGTGTCCTTCGCGCACCCGCTCCACTCCGAGCGCTATGTCCTCTTCCACGCCATCGGGCTCGCTCTGCTGCTGGGTGCCGTCCTCGACCACTACTGGTCACCGCTGATCGCGGCGGGCGCGACGACGGCCGTCCTGCTGTATCTCACGGTCACGGGGCCGGGGCTGCGTTCCCCGGAGGGCCGCTCCGACAACGCCATGGCGGTGACGGAGGCCGTCGAGCGGCTGGCCCGGCCCGGGGACGGGGTGCTGTTCCTCACCGGGCAGCGGCGGATATGGACGCTGGCACCCGGCGGCGACTCGCACGGGCTGCCCGATCTCTCCCTGGCTCGCTCACCGCGTACCTCGTACACCTTGTACGGGACCGAGGCCGCGCCCGCCGTCGTCCGGCAACGGCTGCTGAGCCATCCGGGCCGGGTGCTGGCGATCGGTGACCGCACCGGGGGGCGACAGGGCGGAACGCCTTCGGACGCGGTGAAGCGTGACGTCCTCGACCGTCACTATCGACTCGTGGCGGAGCGTACGGTGGGCCCCGAACGCATCGCGGTGTACGCACGGGTCGACCACACCGCCGCGGGCCGTCCGGCGCCGGAGCGCCCGGCACCGGAGTAGGCGGGGACTCCCACGGGGCCCCGATCGAGCGGGAGTTGACCCCTCTGGCACAATCCCCGGGTATCGACCGTACGGGGGAATGGTGTCGCGACAGCTCTGGGGCATGAGCCTGCGGTCCTGGTTGATCCTCGCGGTCTTCACCGCGACTCTCCTGACGCTGGTCGGGCTGCCCGCCCTGACCGAGCGGTCCGAGCGGTCCGACCGTTCCGGCCGCGCCGGTTCCGCGCCCGAGTACACGCCCGCCGCACCGCGTCCCGACCGGAAGCTCGCGGGCGGTATGACGGCCAGGCTGTCGCGGTGCGGTATGCAGGGGGATGTCCGTCCCGCGGTGCGGGGTGCCGGGGAGCGGGAAGGGGACCCCGCGCTGACCGTTCTGACGTGGGTGACGCACGACCCCGACCCCGAGGACGCCGACGCCGCCGCCGCCGAGAACGGTGAAGGCGTCGCACTGACGGTGTACGCGGCGCTCCGCGCCGGGGAGCGGCCCCTGCGGATGGCGGCCCCGCTCTTCGCCGGCAGGGGCACCGTGGATGTCGTCTCGCCGTTCGGGGCGGGTGTCAGCGCCTCGGCCGGCGGGCTGGACGCGACGGTCGTCGAGGAGGGGCCGGACGCGCGAACGGCCGAGCCGCCGGTCTCCGGAGTGCACCGGATAGCTCCGGGCAAGCGCCTGTTGCTGAAGGTGGATGTCCCCGCCCAGGCCATGTGTCCCGGCCTCAACCCCCTCGACGTGATCGCCTGCTCGTCCGACGCGGGCGACGCCCCCGACGACGCCTGCCCGGCACTCACCCTCACGTTCCAGGACCCTGCCGTACGTGCCTACCGTGCGGAGGGCAACGCCCGGCCGCCGGGAGTGTTCAGCGACCGCCTGGTCGGGGTCATGCCGAACCAGGCCGAAGCCGGCTCGCGGGCCTAGGTTTTTCTGTCCTGGGTCTTTCCTGCCCCCGGCGAAGGCCCCGGCCGTCGGACGGGCCAGGACGACAGACGTTCATGACAGGTGCATGGCATAGCGAGCCCGTCGGGCATATATTCGATGCGCCGGAAGGGCGGCAACTCGGTTGCGCAATAGGCGAGTTCATGGCGTCGCCCGTTTCCCCGCGCCTCGGTTCCGAGGGGAACCGAGTAGCCCTGAGTGAAGGGATGGCCATGCCACACCCCATATGGCTGAAGGCGGTCGGTACCGCAGCGGCGCTCACCCTGGCCGTCGCGCCCACGGCGAACGCCGTGTCCGGGCCCGAGCCGACCGGCCCGGCGACCGCCGCGGCGAGCACGGCGGCGCCGGTGACGCTCTACTACGACGACAGCCGGGCCGTCGGGTGGGAGGCGGCGATCGCGGCCGGAGTAGCGATCTGGAACGCGAACGTCGACAACGTCAAGCTGGTCGAGGCCGGATCCGGCACCAGAGCCGAGATCCAGATCATCGCGACCAGCGGCTGGCCGCAGGCCACCCTGGGCCCCGTCCGCCCCGGTGGGCGAAGCCGGGTCGAACTCGGCAGTCAGGCGGTCGCCCAGGGCTATGACAAGATCCGCATCGCCGCTCACGAGATCGGTCACAACCTGGGCCTCCCGGACACCAAACCGGGCCCCTGCTCCCAGCTGATGTCCGGCTCGAGCCCAGGACCCGGCTGCCGCAACGCCCTCCCGAACGCCACCGAGCAGGCCCGCGTGGAATCCGCCTACGCCAACCGCACCGCCTCACCCGCCCCGGCCGGGGCCGGCCGCGTCGTGGTCGACGCGCCCTGACCAGAGGGCTCGCGTCGGCCCGAGGCGTCCGGTGGGGCCGGGCCGCACTCGGCTGCCGGCCGCCACGCCGCGTCCGGGCGCCGGGCTCGTTCGCGCCCGGCGTCCGCCCGGGAAGGTGGAGCGGGTGCCGGGCACGCCGGCTCGGGACGCGTCGCTCAACGAGGCGACCGGGTGTCGATCGGTACGACGAGGGGGGTGCCGGTCTCGGGGTCGGGGATCACCGTGTTGGGGAGTCCGAACACCTCGTCGACGAGGCCGGCCGTGACGGTGTCGCCCGGCGGTCCCGCCGCGACGATCCGGCCGTCCTTCATGGCGACGATATGCGAGGCGTAACGGGCGGCCTGGTTGAGGTCGTGCAGCACCGCGACAATGGTGCGGCCCTGTTCGTTGAGGTCGTGGAGCAGGTTGAGTACGTCGATCTGGTGGGCGATGTCGAGGTAGGTGGTGGGCTCGTCGAGCAGGATGAGCGGGGTCTCCTGCGCCAGGACCATGGCGATCCAGACGCGTTGCCGCTGGCCGCCCGACAGCTCCTCCACCCGTCGTGACGCCAGCTCCACGACGCCCGTCGCCGCGAGCGCGTCGTTCACGGCCCGCTCGTCGGCCCGTGACCACTGGCGCAGGGCGCGCTGGTAGGCGTACCGCCCCCGTGATACGAGTTCGGCGACGGTGATCCCCTCGGGGGCGACGGCGGTCTGGGGCAGCAGTCCGAGCTGCCGCGCGGCCGCCTTGGGCTGGTAGGAGGCGAGGTCCTTACCGTCGAGAATCACGGTTCCGGCCGTGGGCGGAAGCAGCCCGGCCAGGGCGCGCAGCAGGGTGGACTTGCCGCAGGCGTTCGGGCCGATGATCACGGTGAAGGAGCCCGGCGGCACGACGAGGTCCAGCTCCTCGACGATGACTCGGCTGCCGTAGCCCAGGGTGAGGGCTTCGGCGCGAAGCCTGCCGGGGGTGCCGGGCACGGGTGTCACGGGGACGGGTGTCACGGGGACGGATGAGGAGTGCGTCGTCATGGGCGTTTTCCGGCTTGGTTGATGAGGAGCCAGACGAGGTAGCCGCCGCCGAGGACGATGGTGACCACTCCGACCGGCACGGTCAGCGGGATGACGTGCTGCGCGACGAGGTCGGCTCCCAGCAGAAGCGCTCCGCCGACCACTCCCGTGACACCGAACGGGATTCCGGGTGTTCCGGCGAGTCTGCGGGCGATCTGCGGTGCGGCCAGGGCGATGAACGCGATCGGCCCGGTCACCGCCGTCACGACGCTCACCAGCGCCACGCCGACGGCGACGGCCAACGGCCGGGCGCGGCGCACCCGGACACCGGTCGCCCGTGCCGCGTCGTCGCCGAGGTCCATCTGCCGCAGCGCGGGCGTGAGGACCGGGAGGCACGCCAGCAGGAGGAGCACACAGACGCCCGCGGGGATCACGGTCGTGGTGGTGACGCTGTTGAGCGTTCCGGCCCCCCACGCGGAGGCGAACAGGGCGGTGTCCACGTCGACGCGCAGCAGCATCCAGGTGTTGACCGAGGCGAGCATGGCGGACACCCCGATGCCCACCACGATGAACCGGAAGCCCTGGAGCCCGTCGCGGTAGGCGAGCAGGTAGACGGCGAGCGCCGCCAGCAATCCGCCGATCAGGGATCCCGCCGTCAGCAGGGGCCAGCTCCCGCCGAGCATCAGCAGCGCGACGAGCATTCCGGTGAAGGATCCGTTGGCGAGTCCGACGATGTCGGGGCTGGCGAGCGGATTGCGGGTCACGGCCTGGAAGACGGCTCCCGCGACGGCGAGGGCGGCCCCGAACAGGACGGCGCCGGCCGCGCGGGGGAGCCGCCATTCGAGGACGACGGTACGCGCGAACCCGTCGGTGCGGCCCGTGAAGACGCCCAGGACCTCGCGGGCGGTGAGCGGGAAGTCCCCGAGGGCGAGAGCCGTGACGGTGCCGGCGACGATCACGGCGGCGCCGAGGAGGGCGACGACGAGGGGCCGTACACCGAGCACGATGTTCAGCCGGTCGGATCCGACCGCCACCCGGCGCCGGCCGGCGGTGAGTACGGTGCCGTGCGGTCGCGGGGCTTCGGCGCGGGGTGCCGCTGTGCCGTTCACAGGCCGCTCGTCCGCGGGCGTCGTACGAGGGCGATCAGAACCGGCGCTCCGACGAAGGCGGTGACGACCCCGGCGGGCATCTCACTCGGGAGTACCGCGATCCGGCCGAGGACGTCGGCCACCAGGACGAGGGCCGGGGCGACGAGCAGCGATCCGACGATGATGCTCCGCTGGTTCGTCCCCACGACCCACCGGACGACATGCGGAATCATCAGGCCCACGAACAGGATCGGTCCGGCCACCGCGGTGGCGCCACCCGCGAGCAGGGTCACCGCGACCAGGACGGCGAGGCGGATCCGGCGCACATCGACCCCTTGGGCCAGCGCCACGTCGTTGCCCAGGGCGAGGGAGTTGAGGCCGGGGGCCGCCAGAACGGCGATCAGCACCCCGACGACCAGCAGCGGAAGTACGGGGAGCAGGACGTCGTAGCCGCGTTCCAGCAGGCTGCCGGCGCTCCAGCCGCGCATCCGGTCGAAGGAGTCCGGGTGGGTCAGGACCACACCGGTGGTGAGGCCGGAGAAGACCGCTCCGACCGCGACACCGGTGACCGTCAGCCGGATCGGCCCTCCGCCGTCCGGGCCCGCCGAGCCGATCGCGTAGACCAAGGCCGTCAGGACGAGGGCGCCGGCGCAGGACAGCCATACGTAGCCGAACGGGCTTGTGATCCCGAGGAACGTCATACCGCAGGCGACGGCGAACGCCGCGCCCGCGTTGACGCCGAGGATTCCGGGGTCGGCGAGCGGATTGCGGGTGAACGCCTGGATGAGGGCGCCCGCGACGCCCAGTGCCGCGCCGACGACGAGCCCGGCGATCGTCCGCGGTACTCGCTGTTCCCAGACGACGAAACGGGACTCGTCGCTCCCGTGGCCCCGCAGGGTGTCCAGCACGGTCGCCGGGGAGAGCGGATTCGCGCCGACGAGCAGGGACGCGATGACCGCGACGGCGAGTACGGCCACCGCGAGGCCCGCCCGCAGGAGGGGCGGGCGCGCGGCGGCGGGCCGGGGTTCGGGGACGGACGGCGCGGGGCCGTCCGTCTTCCGGATGGATATCAGGACCACAGTCGCTCGATCGTTCCGTTCGTCGGCGGCGATGCGCCGATTACTTCGCGGCCGAGAGGATGCGGTCGAGATCGTCGAGGACCGCCATCCCGCCGCGCGGGCCGACACCGGAGATCCAGAACGACTGGTCGACGACGTGCGGCTTCGGGAAGACCTTCGCGTTGCCGCGGATCGACTCGGGAACGGCGTCACCGGCCTTCACGTCGGCGGCGGTCACCAGCACCAGGTCGGCCTTCGCCTGGGCGACGCGCTCGGGCGAGATGTCCACCGAGATATCGCCGGCCCAGTCCCGTGCGGGGGTGGTGAACCCGGCGCATTCGAGGGTGCTGCCGGCGAAGGACGTCGGACCGTACAGGCTCAGGACTCCGTCGCGGGGGCGGATGAGCTGGGCGGTCCTCCCCTTCGTCCGATGGGCGGCGGCGACCTCGTCGCACCGCTTCTCGTACGTCCCGAGCAGGGCGGTGGCGCCCTTCTCGTTCCCCAGGGCGCGGGCGACCAGCTGCACGTTCTCGGTCCACGGGTCGGTCTGCGCGGCCATGAAGACCGTCGGCGCGATGGACGAGAGGCGCTGGTAGAGGGCGGAGTGCCGGGACTCGGTACCGAGGATGAGGTCCGGGTCGAGCGCGGCGATCTTCTCGATGCTCGGTTCGGCGACCGTTCCCACCGGCTTGATCCCCGCGGCCTTCTCGCCCAGGTAGGCGGGGACGCCGGCCTTCTCGTTGAAGAGCGCGGCGCCGACGGGGACCGTGTCGAGGGCGATCGCGGTGTCCAGCTGGACGGGTTCCAGGACCACGACGCGCTTCGGCTGGTGGGGAACCTTCGCCGTGCCCCGGGCATGCTTGATCTCGTGTGTGCCGGAGGCGGCGTTGCCGGAGGCGGCCTTGCCCGACCCTCCCCCTTCTCCGGAACATCCGGTGAGGACCAGCGCCGCGACGACGGGCAGGGCCATCGCCGTCAGAAAGCGCCGGGGGGTGCCAAAGGGTCTCAGCGGACTCATGGGATGGTTCCGTTCACGAGAGTGCGACTGCCTCACGGAAGTTAGCTTAGGTTTACCTAATTCGGCAAGATCCGGTTCCGCATTCCGGGACGTATCCGGATGCGGGGAGCCTCACGACCGCACCCGGTCGTGCCAGTAACCTTGGGCGTGTACGCGGCCGGGAGCGACGCCCGCGGCACGCAACCGGTCCCGCAGCCCGGCGACCCGGGTGCTCTCCGTCGCCAGCCAGGCGTAGAACCCCTCGCCCAGCGCCGCGGCTTCGGTGCCCCGCTCCTCGATCCAGGCGTCGACCGCGGTCGGCAGCGCCGCGGCCGTGCCGTCGACCCGCCGGAGGACCGTCGCCTCATGGCCCGTGAGGGACTCCCCCATCACCACCAGGTCGGCCTCGTCCCCCACTTCGAGGACGGCCCAGACGTGCGTCGAGGGCCCGAGCGCGGACAGGATGTTGCGGATCGCGGGGAACGCCGTCTCGTCCCCCACCAGCAGAACGCGGCCCGCCGGCCCGGGATTCCACTGGATTCCGTACGCGGGATCATCGCGACGGACATCGGGGCCGGACAGCAGGACCCGCTCGCCCTCGCGCGCGGAGGCCGCCCAGCCGCTCGCCGGGCCGGGGCGGGCGTGTACATAGACATCCAGATCGACCTCGCGCGCCGTTGGCCGTATCCCGCTCGGGGTGTAGCTGCGCATCACGGGCCGCTCCGCCTCGGGCAACGCCCGCCACCGCGCCCGCCACCGCGCCTCGGGGACGACCTCGCCGTCGGAGTCGAAGGCCGCCGGGTAGCCGTCGTCCCCCGGGACGAGAAGCTTCACCCGCTGATCGAGGCCGTACGGGGCGAAGAGGTCCAGACTCGGGCCGCTCAAGGTGATCCGGACGAAGCCCGGGGACAGCCGGCGCACGGCGCGCACCCGGGTGTCGAAGAGGGCGTTGGGAGAGCTGTGGAACGGGGACATCGGGAACGTACTCCAGCCTCGGACGAAGAACAGGGCGAACGGTCGGGCGTCCGGGGTACGGCGTCCGGGACACGGCGTCCGCGCCAACGGATCCGCCCGCGGGGCCCGCCCCGGGCCGCCCACGGGGCCGCCGCGACATCGTCGTCCGGGCGGGCGGAAGGATCGTGCCACGGCGTCGATGGTTCATCAACCGGGTCCGGGCACGACGGTTCCTCCGTGGGCGGCGGTCACCACCTCGACGTCCGCGCGCCTTTGACGACGCACGGGGTGGGCGCGCGTGGTCAGTCCGCCGGCGGTGCGTCGCGGGGGACGTGGATGGCCAGGACGGCGGTGTCGTCGTCCACGCCGGTGCCGAAGGTGTCGAGCAGGTCGCGCACCGCGTCGACGGTCGCCGACGCGGTGGTGGGGGCGAGGACACGGCCGAAGTCGAGGAGGGCTTCGTCTCCGTAGCGGCCATCGGCGTCGGTGGCGGTGTGGGCTTCGGTGAGACCGTCGGTGTGCAGCAGCAGGGTGTCACCGGGGGCGAGGTGGACGGTGGTGGTGGCGATATGGACGTCGGGCAGGACCCCGATGAGCTGTCCGCCGGGGGTCGGCAGGTAGTGAGCGGTGCCGTCCGCGCGCATCAGCAGGGCCGGGGGATGGCCGCCGCTGGCCAGGGTGATCTGGAAGCCGCCCCGGTCGGGGGCGGGGGTGAGCAGGCCGAAGACGACGGTGCAGAACCGGGGGTCGGTGCCGTTGTACTCGTGGTTGAGTACCGTGTTCAGGTTGTCGAGGACGGCCGCCGGGTCGGGGTCGTAGACCGCGGCGGCGCGCAGGGTGTAGCGGGCCAGGGATGTGACGGCCGCGGCTGCGGCGCCCTTGCCGCACACATCGCCCAGGAACAGGCCCCAGGTACCGGCGGCGAGCGGGAACAGGTCGTAGAAGTCGCCGCCGACCTCGTCGGCGGACGCGATGTGGTAGTACGCGGAGACGTCCAGGCCCGGGACATTCGCCAGGGTCGGCGGCAGGAGGGTCTTCTGCAGGGTGGCGTTGAGGCGCTGGAGCCGGTCGCGTTCCTGGTCGGCTTCCTTGCGGGCGCGCAGCAGCTCCCTTTCGTAGGAGCGGCGCTCGCGGGCGTCGAAGAGGGTCGTGCGGATCAGCAGCGGCTGTCCGTCGCGGCCCTTCTTCACCGTCGAGGTGACCATCACCGGCAGGCGGGTGCCGTCGGCGGCCTTGAGTTCCAGGGCGATTCCGCCGATGTCGCCCCGCATCATCAGCAGCGGGGCGAAGTGGGTTTCGTGGTAGATCCGGCCGCCGACGGTCAGCAGGTCGGAGAAGTGTCTGCGGCCCACCAGGTCGGCGCGCTCGTAGCCGAGCCACTCCAGCAGGGTGGCGTTGACTTTCGCGATCCGGCCGTCCAGCAGGGTGGACAGGTACCCGCAGGGCGCGTGTTCGTACAGGTCCTCGGCGTTGTCCTCCAGCAACGAGGAGATCTGTGCCTGCTCGTCCTCCCGCTCGCCCGCCCGCTCGCGCTGTTCGTGCGGGCTGTCCTCGTCGTCGGCCACGCATGTCATCCGGCTGTTCCGGCGAACTCGGCGAAGTCGGCGAAGTCGGCGATGGCCGCGGCGGTCTCCTCCGGGGCGGCGAGCTGAGGACAGTGGCCCGTCGCGTTCAGGGTGATCAGCCGGCTGCCGGGGATCCGCGCGTGCACGAAGGCGCCGACCTCGGGCGGGGCGATCGCGTCGTGGGAGCACTGGGCGACCAGGGTGGGAACGCCCACCGCCGCGAGGTCGTCGCGGTTGTCGGACAGGAACGTCACCCGGGCGAAGACCCGGGCGATCTCCGGATCCGTACGGCAGAAGCTGTCGGCCAGCTCCTCCCCCAGCTCCGGCCGCTCCGGATTGCCCATGATCACCGGCGCCATGGCGCCCGACCAGCCCAGATAGTTCGCGTCCAGTGACTCCAGCAGTTCATCGACGTCCCCGGCGCTGAACCCGCCCCGGTAACCGGTGTCCGGGTCGTCGATGAAACAGGGGGACGGCGCGAGCAGCACAAGACCGGCGAACGCCTCGGGCTCCCGCGCGGCAGCCAGCACGCCCATCATCGCGCTCACCGAATGCCCGACAAAGGTGACCGGGCCCAGCGCCAGCTCCCGGCACACCTCCAGTACGTCGTCGGCGTAGGCGTCCAGCGACGCGTACCGTTCCCGGCTCCACGCCGACAGCTCCGACCTTCCCGACCCCACATGGTCGAAGAGGACGACGGTGAAGTCCCGCTCCAGCGCGGGAACCACCAGACGCCACAGGTTCTGGTCGCATCCGAAGCCGTGTGCGAGCATCACTACCGGCCCTCCGGACCGGCCGGTCACCGTCACATGGTTTCTGCTGCGCACATCCATAAGGATTATCCTCCCAGACCCCTGCGGGAGCAGGTCGACAAGGACTCACGGCCGGTACACACGGGCCGGCGCCGCGGGTCGACGGCTCGGGCCCCGTCGGCCCGGGCGGACCCACCCCGGGCGCCGATTCCCCGCCCCGGCAGACCCGGAGGTGCCCGAATCGGGGGTCTCCTCGGGCACCTCCTTCACGTACGGGTCGCCGGGGGTCAGGGCTCGGGGGAGAAGTTCTGTGCGGCGGTCGCGACCGCGGCCTCGCGGACCACCTTCAGGCCGCCGGGGACCGAGGGGTCGGGCTTCATGATCACGGACTGGCGGGTCGAGGGGGCCGCCGGGTCGGAGAAGTCGTGGACGATACCGAATCCGCTGTCGAAGGCGGTCAGGGTCAGCAGCGCCTTGTTGACGCCCTCCCGGGTGAGGTTCTTGTCGGCGCAGGCCTTCTTCAGCACCTCGCCGTACAGGGCCGCGGAGGTCCAGCCGGCGACGACGCCGTTGTCGAGGCTGTCGTCGGGATAGGCCGCCTGATAGTCCTTCGCCAGCTTCGAGGGGGCCGGATCGGGGGCGCCGATGGGGAGTGTCGACGCCGCGACGTAGTAGTCCTTCGTCAGGGCGGGTCCCGCCTGGGTCTTCAGCAGCTGGGGGGCGAAGGCGGAGTTGTTGCCGACGACCGGGACGGCGAACCGCAGGGCCGCGGCGACCCCGACCAGCGAGGCCGCCTGGCGAGGGCCCGTGCTGAGGACGATCGCCTTGACACCGGCCTTCTTCAACGCCGCGACCTGCGCCGACATATCGTTGTCCGTGGGCTTGATCTTCTGCTCGACCACGGTGAGGCCCGCTTCCCGCGCCGCGTGCCGTGACCCGGCCAGGGCGTTCTCGCCGTAGTCCCCCTCGAAGTAGACATGGCCGATCCGGTCCCCCTTCGCGATCCGCTTCCCGGCGAGCAGGAAGTCGATCGCGTTGATCGTCTCGATGTCGTACGTCGCCCCGACGACGCGGATGTACGGGCTGCCCAGCAGCGACGCCGACCAGGCCTGGGGCAGTACCAGGCCCTTGTCCTGGCCGTCTACGCGCTGTTTGGCGGCGGCGACGAACGGCGAGCCGATGAACTGGGCGAAGCCCAGCACCTTCGACTCGACCTCCGTGTAGGCGGCGAGCGCCTTCTGGGGGTCGTAGCCGTGGTCGCGGACCGTGAGGGAGATCTGGCGGCCGCAGACACCGCCCGCGGCGTTGGTCTGCTTCGCCCAGAGCTGCTGGGACTGGGTGACGCTCTTGCCGAGCGACGCGTAGACACCGGTCAGATCGGTCAGCACGCCGAGCGGGATGGTCTTGTCGGTGACCCCGTCCCCGGTGCGCACGCCTCCCGTGGCCTTCTTGCCGTCGTCGTCGCTCGCCTTGTCGCTGCATCCGGACACGCCGACGGTGAGGGCGAGGGCGGTCACGACCGCCGCGCAGATCCTCGGCCTTGGGTTCATGTCTTCCTCTTCCCGGTCGTGGTGGGACGGGTGATGCCGCCCGGCAGGAAAAGCACCACCGCGACGATCGCGGCGCCGTACAGATAGCGGGACGCCTCGCCCGGCGCGATCCCGCCGCCCGTTCCGGGGGAGGAGACCAGTGGGAGCGCGTCGCTGTAGCGGGTGAGGAGTTGCGGCAGCAGGGAGACGAACGCGGCGCCCGCGACCGCGCCCCGGACCGTCCCCAGACCACCGATGACGATCATGGCGAGGTATTCGAGGGAGAGCGTCATCCCGAAGTAGTCGGGGACGGAGTGCTGGAAGGCGAGGGCGATCAGCACCCCCGCGAGTCCGGCGTACATCGACGACAGGACGAAGACGGCGGCCCGGTAGCGGGCCACCGGGACACCCATCACGCCCGCCGCGACGCGATGGTCCCGGATGGCGTTCATGGCCCGCCCGGGACGGTCCCCGAGCACGCCGCGGGCGAAGAGCGCCCCGGCGGCCAGGGCGAGCAGGGCCACGTACCAGAGCTTCTCGGACGACTGGAAGGGGACGGCGGCGATCGTGGTGACGCTGTCGTCGAACTCGTACCCGAAGAGGGACAGCGGAGGGACGGGCCGTCCGTTGAAGCCGCCGGTCAGATCGCGCGCGTTGAACAGCACATGCTGGCCGATGAAGATCAGCGCGAGGGTCGCGATCCCGAGGTACGCGCCCCTCAGCCGCCCCGCGATGGGGCTGAACAACCCCCCGGCCACCCCGGCGAGCACCACGGCGAGGACCACGGCGAGCGCGGTGGGCAGGCCGAGGCCGGTCAGCCGGTGTCCGTTGGCGGTGGTGGAGTCGCTCGCGAGGACGGTGTAGCCGTAGGCGCCCACGGCGAGGAAGAAGGCGTGTCCCATGGAGAGCTGTCCGGTGGCGCCGGTGAGCAGATTGATCCCGATCGCCCCGATCGCGGCGGCCATCGCGAAGATCCCGGCCTGCAGCCAGAACCGGTCCAGGTAGAAGGGGAGCGCGAGCATCAGGATGCCGCAGACGGCGGTGACGGCGATCCGTGTCAGATGCGGTGAGGCGTACGGGCCGCGGAGCGCGAGGGCCCGCCGGGGTGTGGTCCCGGGGTCAGACACGGGTCGGCTCCTTCGTCCCGAAGAGGCCCGCCGGACGCAGCAGCAGGACGGCCACCATCACCAGATACGGCGCCAGGTCGCCGATGCCCCGGCCCAGGAAGGCCAGATCGCTCTGGTAGCCCGTCGCGAGGGATTCCGTGACCCCGACGATCAAGCCGCCGGCCAGGGCTCCGGTCGTCGAGTCAAGGCCGCCGAGGATCGCCGCCGGGAACGCCTTGAGGGCGGCGAGTGAGGTGGAGCGTTCGAGTCCGGGGGTCGGGAAGACGGTGAGGAAGAGAGCGGCGACCGCGGCGAGCGCGCCCGCCACCGCCCAGGCGGACAGCGACACCCGGCCGAGCCGGATCCCCATCAGGGCCGCCGTCTGCGGATTCTCGGCGGCCGCGCGCATCGCGATACCCCAGGAGGTGTATCGGAAGGCCAGCAGAAAGGCGCCGATGAGTACGGCGGCGGCGCAGAAGGCCGCGATCCGGGTCTCCGCCATCGCCACGGATCCGACAGTGACCACGTCGTCTCCCCAGGGGTCGCCGAGCGTCAGGACGTCCGTACCGATACGCCGGGTCAGTTCGGTGATCAGGAGGATGTCGACGCCGATGGTGACGATGGCGAGGACGCTGTGGTCGCCGCCCCGGTAGCGGCGCATGACCAGGAACTCGACGCCGGCGCCGACCACGGCCGCGCCGGAGGTCCCGAGGGCGAGCGCCCACCAGAACCCGAGGTCGTCGTGGAGTGTCGCGGTGACATAGCCCCCCGCCAGCAGCAGCGACGCATGGGCGAAGTTGACCACCTCGGTGGCCTTGAAGATCACGACGAATCCCAGGGCGATCAGGGCGTAGACCGATCCGATGGAGACGCCGTTGACGAGGAGTTCGAGGAAGGTCGTCATGTCCCCGCCCCCAGATAGGCGCGGATGACGGCCGGGTCGTTCTGTACCTCGGCCGGGGTGCCTCCCGCGATCCGGCGTCCGAAGTCGAAGACGGTCACCTCGTCGGCGAGCCGCATCACCACCCCCATGTCGTGTTCGACCAGCACGATGGATATGCCGAGGCTGTCGCGCACCCCGGCGATCACGGCCGCCGTCCGCCGCCGTTCGTCGGCGGTCATCCCGGCCACCGGCTCGTCCAGCAGCAGCAGTTCGGGTTCCATGCAGAGCGCCCTGGCCAGCTCGACGAGTTTCTGGCGGCCGTACGGCAGCGATCCGGCGGGCTTCGCCAGATCGTCCTCCAGGCCGACGAAGGCCGCGATCTCCCGGACCCGTTCCTGGTGGCGGCGGGCCTCGCGGGACGCGGACGGCAGCCGCAGTCCGGCGGCCACGAAGCCGGTACGGGTGAGCCGGTGGCGGCCCAGCAGCAGACTGTCGGCGACGGTCGCCCGCGGCGGCAGGGCGATGTTCTGGAAGGTACGGGCGATGCCGAGGGCGGCGATCCGGTGCGGCGCGAGCCCCATCAGCTCCCGGCCGCCGAACCGGACGCTCCCGGAATCCGCCCGGTAGGCCCCGGACAGGACGTTGAAGCAGGTCGACTTGCCGGCTCCGTTGGGTCCGATGACGGCGTGGACCCGGCCGGGCCCGACGGTGAAGGAGACCGAGTCGAGCGCCGTGAGGCCGGCGAACCGCACGGTCAGCTCGCGGACCTCCAGCACGCTCACGCCGACCACCTGCGCAGAACGGGCCGGCCGACCGCCGCCCCGGCCGTGTCGGCCGCCGCGTCCTCGTCGACGACGCCCAGGTAGCGGCGGCGTACCTCGTCCGAAGCGGCCAGCGCGCTCGCCGTACCGGAGAGGGTGACCTCGCCGACTTCCAGGACGTACGCCCGGGAGGCCAGCCGCAGGGCCAGCGCCGCGTTCTGCTCCACCAGGAGGACCGAGGTGCCCGCCGCGTTGATCTCCTCGACGGCCTCCGCGATCCGTGCCGACATCAGCGGGGCCAGGCCCAGGGACGGTTCGTCGAGCAGGAGCAGCCGGGGGCGGGCCATCAGCGCCCGGCCCAGCGCCAGCATCTGCTGCTCGCCCCCGGACAGCAGCCCCGCGCGCTGCCGGGCGCGCCCGGCCAGGACGGGGAAGAGTTCGTGCACCCGGGCGAGGGACTCGGCGGCAGCCCGCCGGCCGCCGCGGGCGCCGAGGGCCCCGGCCCGCAGATTGTCGGCGACCGTCATCCGGGCGAACACCTGCCGTCCCTCGGGGACCTGGACGACGCCGGCCGCCACCATCCCGGCCGCGCTCAGCCGGTGGACCGGCCGTCCGTCGAGCAGGACGGAGCCCCCGGTCATCGCGCCCCGGTGGAAGACGAGGGTGCGGGAGATCGCCCGGAGCAGGGTGGACTTGCCCGCCCCGTTGCCGCCGAGTACGGCGACGACGGTTCCTTCGGGGACCTCGAGACTGACGTCCCGTAACGCCTGTACCGGGCCGTAGCCCGCGACCAGACCACGTACGTCGAGCGCCGCCATGGCTGCCTCCGTCGTCCACCGCCGGGTGTGGTCCCACACCTCAGCACCGGCCGGCGCCGCGGGTCCACGGCGGGGGGCCGAATCGCTGCCGATGACCAGTCGCGGGACGGCCGGACTGTGCAGGGGCACAACCGGTGCGCGGGGGCTGTCGCCGCCCGGCCGCCGGTGGCATCCTCACCACCCATGGGGGGCCGGAGAGCGCGTACCGATCGCGAGTGGTTTGTCCTGATCCGCTCCTCCGGGCTGCTCCTCGATCGATTACCGCGGCTCACGGACCGGCTGATGGGTGAACTCCTGGCCCATTCGGCGGAGTTCGACCGGGCCGTGCCGCGCGAGGAGCACTGGTTCCAGATCAACGAGGCGCTGCGGTACGGGATCGAGGCGATCGCCGCGTCGCGCACGGCCCCGCGCCGGGATCTGGAGTACGCCGAGGAGATCGGCAGGCGGCGGGCGGAGCAGGGGCTGCCGCTGGAGCTGCTGCACCACGCCTACCGGCAGGCGGGCTATCTCGTCTGGGACGAACTGCTCACCATCGTGGCCGAGGAGGATCCCGAGGCCCTCACGGTCCTGGCCCGTACCGCGGGCCAGATCTGGGCCGGGGTCGACCGGCAGACCGCGGCGGTCACCGACGCGTACCGCGCCACGGAGCGGGAGCTGCACCGGCGTACCGACGAACGGGCCCAGGCGCTGCTCGACGCGCTGCTGGAGGGCCGGGTGACACCGGGCCTGGCGGCGCGGGCCGCCGCCGGGCTCGATCTGCCGGAGCTGGGGCGGTACGCGGTGGTGGTGCTCAAGGTGGAGCGGCACGGCGGGCGGGAGCCGTTCCACCGGATCGCCGCGGCCCCGGGCCTGCGCTTCTTCTGGCGGATGCGTACCGACTGCGAGGTCGGGGTGGTCGCGCTGGACGACGGGGTGGACCCGCTTCTGCCCGCGGCGTTGCTGGGGAGCCGCTGCACCGGTCCCGGCGGGGTCAGCCCGGTGGTGGAGGGGCTCGCGAACCTGGGCCGGGCGCGCCGGCTGGCCGAGACGGCCCTGCGCACCTGCGCGCCGAATACACCCGGCATCGTCCGGCTCGACGAGCGTCTGCCGACGGCGCTGGTGGTCAGCCAGCCGGAGCTGGCGGAGCGGCTGGTCACCGGTGTGCTCGGGCCCCTGCTCGAACTGGACCCGGTGGACCGGGCGCTGCTTCTGGAGACCCTCGACGCGTGGCTGGAGTGCGAGGGGTCGGCGGGCCGGGCCGCGGCCCGGCTGTACTGCCACCGCAACACGGTCTTCAACCGGCTGCGCCGGCTGGAGCATCTGACGGCCCGCTCCCTGTCGCGCCCGCGCGATCTGATCGCCCTGACGCTGGCCCTGGACGCGCTGCGGCTCGCGCCGTAGGCCGTCCCCGAAGCGCCGCGGTCCAACCCGGCCGAACCGGAAGCCACAGAGTGAAGTTAATTTCACCTAACTATCGACAGGGGTTCTTCGACCTCTTGTTATGTGTGTTCTCCTCCTGAGATGGTGAATCATCGCTATCAGCATGAAACTTCTCGGATTCACTCGGGAGTGGTGTTGGCATGTATTTGACCCAGGCGTTGCATCGTGCCCTGCAGCAAGCGCCGGACCGTGCGATGACCGTCTGCGGTGATCGGGTCCGTACGACTCGGGAGACCGTGGACCGGGTGTCACGGCTCGGCGGGGGCCTGCGCGGACTGGGGGTGGCCGAGGGCGACCGGGTGGCCGTGCTGGCCCGGAACTCGGACCGCTACCACGAGCTGTTCTTCGCCTCGTGGTGGATCGGGGCCGCGGTGAATCCGGTCAATCTGCGCTGGAGCACGGCGGAGATCGTCTACGGTCTCGACGATTCGGGCTCGAAGGTGCTGCTGGTCGACGAGGCGTTCGCGAGCCTCGTCCCCGAGCTGCGGAAACGTTGCCCCCGGCTCACCACCGTGCTGTATTGCGGGGAGGGTTCCGCGCCCGACGGGACCCACGGATACGAGGAGCTGATCTCCGCCGCCGACCCCGTCGACGACGTACGCGCCGGAGGCGACGCCCTGGCCGCGCTGCTGTACACCGGCGGCACCACCGGCTCGCCCAAGGGCGTCATGGTCGGGCACCGCGGCCTGATGACGTCCACCCTGGGCGCGCAGGCCACCACCTCGGCGGCGGTGGCCGGCGGCACACTGCTCGTCTCCACACCGATGTTCCACATCGCGGCGCTCGTCGGCTGGATGGGGCAGATCATCGCCGGGGGAACGGTCGTCTTCCTGCCGTCCTTCAGCACCGAAGGCGTGCTCGAGGCCCTCGACCGCCACCGGGTCACCTCCATCGGGCTCGTCCCGACCATGATGCAGATGCTGATCGACCATCCGGCCGTCGGCCGGTACGACCTGGACAGCGTCCGGCGCGTCGGCTACGGCGCTTCCCCCATCTCCGAGACGACGCTCACCCGCGCCATGGAGGTCTTCCCCCGCGCCGAGTTCAGACAGCTCTACGGCATGACCGAGACCGCCGTCGTCACCGTCCTGGGGCCCGACGAACACCGGGCCGGCGGACGGCTGCTGCGCTCCGCCGGGCGCGCGGCGCCCCACTGCGAGGTCCGCGTCGTGGACCCCGACGGCTCCGAAGTCCCGCCCGGCCGGGCCGGAGAGCTGATCTGCCGGGGCGACAACCTCATGCTCGGGTACTGGAACAAACCCGAGGAGACAGCCGCGGTGTTGCGCGAGGGCTGGATGCACACCGGTGACGGCGCCACCATGGACGAGGACGGCTACGTCTTCATCACCGACCGCATCAAGGACATGATCATCACCGGTGGTGAGAACGTCTACTCCGCGGAGGTCGAGAACGCCCTCGCCCGGCATCCCGCCGTGGCCTCCTGCGCCGTCATCGGCGTACCCGACGAACGCTGGGGCGAGCGGGTGCACGCGGTCGTGGTGCTGAAGCCCGGGACCACCGCGACCCCGGCCGAACTCCGCGACCACACCGCGCGGTCGATCGCGGGCTACAAGACCCCGCGTACCGTCGAGTTCACCGACGCCCTCCCCGTCTCCGGCGCGGGCAAGATCCTCAAACGCGAGCTGCGCGCCCGGTATTCGGCACCGGGGGCGCCGTCGTCCTGATACGGCCGGGAGATGGCCGAGATCGGCCGGTCCGCACGGACGGGCCCGGTGACAGGACTCCGGTGGGCCCCTACGTTGTGACGCGACAGTCGACACGGGGGGACCGGATGAGACGACGGTGGGGAATGGGCGTGGCATCGGCCGCCGGGGCGGTGCTGTTGCTCGGGGGATGCAGCCAGCCGACGGACTACAGCGAGATCGTCACTTTCACCGATGAGCACGGCCGGGTCTGCACCGCGGCGGCGGTCGTCGACCAGGAACAGAACGAGGGCGACGACTACCAGATCTCCAGCCTCGACTGCGAGTATCCCCCGGAGGGCCGCACACCGGGCCCCACCCGCTACGCTCCCCTGCCGGAGCGCGGGTGACCGGCAGGGCCTCCGGGCCGGCTCGGGTTCGGCGAGCCGAGTATCGGAGCCGCAGGGCGAGTTGATCACCGGCGGGCGGGGGTGCGTAGGATCGCGGCATGGCTCTGCGACCCGTTCAGGTGAACATCAAGGCTCTCGACAGCTCGGCGGTGGGCCGGTTCTGGGCCGAGGCGCTCGGC
Source organism: Streptomyces sp. NPDC059248 (assembly GCF_042753905.1). Taxonomy (NCBI): domain Bacteria; kingdom Bacillati; phylum Actinomycetota; class Actinomycetes; order Kitasatosporales; family Streptomycetaceae; genus Streptomyces; species Streptomyces sp. NPDC059248. The sequence goes on from NZ_JBHYZV010000030.1 coordinate 74,436, forward strand.
TGGAGTGCCTACAGCCCCGGTGTGACGACATACGTCGGACCCGCCGGCGGGCTCGTCTGGCCGGACCCGGTCTTCGTCGGCGTCGACGTCGTTCCCGTCCCGGGCGCCAAGACGGCGACGAAGAACCGGGTGCACCTCGATCTCGCCACCACCTCCGCGGCCCATCAGGCGGAGCTGACCGCGCGTCTGAAGGCTCTCGGCGCGACACCCGTCGACGTCGGCCAGGGCGATGTGCCCTGGACGGTTCTCGCCGATCCGGAGGGCAACGAGTTCTGTGTGCTGGAGCCCCGGGAGGCCTACCGGGACACCGGGCCGATCGCCACGGTGGTGGTCGACTGCGTGGACCCGCGGGCCATGGCCCGGTTCTGGGGCGAGGCGATCGACTGGACCCTGCACGAGGTGACCGACGATCACGCGGTGATGCGCTCCGCCGGGGGTGTCGGCCCCTATCTCGAATTCCTCCGCAAGCCGGAAGGGAAGATCGTGCCGGACCGGGTCCATCTCGACCTGATGGCGTATCCCGGTGACGACAAGGCGGCGGAGGTGGCCCGGCTGCGGGCCCTCGGCGCCACCGATCTCGACCTCGGCCAAGGCGATGTGTCGTGGACGTGTCTGGCCGACCCGGAGGGCCATGAGCTCTGCGTCCTCGCTACGTCGTGACGGGTTCCGCGCCCCGGACATGACGGTGTCCGTCTCCCGCCGCGGCTGATTCCCGTCCTTCCCGGAGCGTCTTCCGCGACAGCGCGCCCCGGGCCGTCAGAAGAGGTCGTGGCGCGGGTAGCGGGCGAGGTCGTCGATGATGCGGCGCAGCCACGGGGCGGCGGCCGGCAGTCGGGTCAGGGTGCGCCGGAACTCGTGGCCGTCGGCCCGGAACAGCCAGCCGGGGTGGGGTGGCGGCGGGTCGTCGCGGAGGACTCCGGCGGGCAGAACGCCAGTCCACCGCGCGCGGCGGACCCGCGGGCGGCGGGTGGACCGGCACGATGAGGACGGCCGCGTCCGGGTCGCGGGCGGGCCGTCCGGGTCCGGCCAGGACGGCGCCGGGGTCTCGGCGCCGCCCTGGCCGGACCCGGGGCGGTCAGACGTCGATCTCCCGCAGCAGTACATCGTCGGCGTCGTACAGTTCCAGACCGAAGCCGTCCAGGCCGAACCGCGAGAGCAGTGCCACCAGGGTGTCGAAACGCGCCGGGTCGATCACACCGTTCAGCAGGGTCCGGGGGCCGCCGTGGTCGCCGGGGTCGAGTTCGACGCGGCACCAGGCCGTCTCGACCTCGTAGCCGTGCCACGACGAGGAACGCGACCGCCAGCCCGCCCGGACGAACCACCGGGCCACCTCCGCGGTATCGGGGCGCCCTACGAGCGCTCCGCAGACGTAGAACCCGGCCTCGTCGCACGCGGGGTCGAGGGCCGGGCCCTCATCGGATATGTCTTCCATCCCCGCATTATGCGGAGACGAGGTGCTCCACGGGCATGAGCACGGACACGAGCACGGGCACGGTTTCGGGGCAGGTCATGGGCGCCCCGGAACCCCGGGCGGGTTTGGTCCCCGCCGAACCGGGAACTCAACATATCGGGGCAAAAGGCATCTATGCCGAGGAGTGACCATGATCGTCCTTGGTGTCATCCTGCTCATCGTGGGTCTGATCACGGGCCTGAACATCCTGTGGACCATCGGCATCGTGCTCGTGGTGATCGGGATCATCCTGTGGGTCCTCGGCCTCATGGGCCACGCCGTCGGCGGCCGCAACCACTACTGGTAGCGACCCGGACGCGCGTCTCCACAGCCCCTCCCCGCGCCCCCGGGGCCCTGTCCGACCCGATCCGCCGGATCGGACCCCGGCATCGGGGACGTTTACCCCCGGGCCGGACGGGCACCCGGCACACGTACCGGCACCCGCCATCGAACGGGTGCGCAACGCGCCATCCCCGGAAGGTGGGTGTCATGGCCAAGGACGAGAAGGCACGGGCGAAGGCCCAGGAACTCAAGGGCAAGGCCCAAAAGGCGGCCGGCAGCGCGGTCGGCAACGACCGGATGGCGGCGAAGGGGCGCGCCAAGCAGGCCGAGGGCGACGCCCGGCAGGCGAAGGAGAAGGCCAAGGACGTCTTCCGCGGCTGATCCGCATGTCATCGAATCCGCGTGTCATCGAGGAGTCCGCTCGCGCGGCGGCTCCTCGGGTGCCGGGTCCCCCGCCGGGGCCCCGGCGCCGCCGGTGACACCCACCGCCAGCGCCAGGCCGCCGAGAGCCGCGGCGCTCCACAGCAGCGCCGTGATCCCGGCGCCCTCCACGACGGCCCCGCCGAGGAAGGCGCCCAGGGCGATCGCGGCCGTGAAGACGCCGACGTAGACACCGGTCACCTGCTCCACGCGGTGGGGCGCCGAGCGGGTCATCCAGATCTGGCCCGCCACCGAGAGCCCGCCGTACGTCAGCCCCCACAGGGCGACGCCGGCGCCCGTCGGGCCCGCGGTGGAGCCGACGAGGGCCAGCAGCGCCATCGACAGGGTGATGCCCGCGGTCAGGGCGAGGACCGTGGCGCGTGGGCGCCGGGCGGCCAGGGCCCCGGCGGCGAAGTTGCCGATCAGCCCGAAGACTCCGTACAGCAGCAGCACGAAGGCGACGGTGCCCGGGGCGAGGCCGGTGCGCTCCTCCAGGACCGGCCGGATATAGGTGTACGCGGCGAAATGCGCGGTGACGAGGAGCAGGACCAGGACCAGACCGACCACCACCGGGCGGCGGCGCGGCGATGACGCCCGGGCGCCCGTACCCGCGGCGTCCGCGGGGTCCGCGGGGCGCGGCAGGCCGGGCAGGCTCAGCAGCAGTCCGGCGGCGAGCAGCGCTCCGAGAACGGCGAGGCCGGTGAACGCGGCGCGCCAGCCCACGGCGTCGCCGACGACGGTGCCGAGGGGTACGCCGACGACGGACGCGGCCGCCACCCCGCCGACGGTGACGGAGACCGCGAGCGCGCCGTCGCGGGGGCCGACGAGCCGGGGCGCGACGGCTGAGGCCAGCCCCCACACCGCGCCCATGCCGACGCCCAGCACGATCCGGGCGGCGACGAGCAGGCCGAAGCCCTGCGCCACGGCGGTCAGGGCGTTGCCGACGGCCAGGACCACCATCGCCAGCGCGAGTACCACGCGCCGGTCGCGCGCCCCGAGAAGGCGGGAGACCGCGGGGGCGGTGACGGCGGTGACGAGACCGGTGACGGTGAGGCTGAAGCCGGTGGCGCCGGGGCCGATCCCCAGCCCGTCCGCCATCGGGGTGAGTACGCCGATGGGCAGCATCTCCGAGGTCACCACCACGAAGGTGCTGAGGGCGAGGACGAGGACCGAGACCCACTGCCGGGGTGTCGTCCGTGGCGAATCTGGTCCGGTGCGCGGGACCGGTGGCTGCGAAAGCATGTGTCCCAACCAAGCAGCGGGTACCGGCCGGAACAACGGCGATCTTCTCAACGCTCGATCAGTGGGGGTTATCGATGCGGGTCACCGAAGGAGGAAGCCGTGAACCAGGTCCATGTCCAGGAGATCGAGTGCCTGCTGGTACTGGCCGAGGAGCTGCATTTCGGCCGGACGGCGGAGCGGCTCGGCTGTGCGCAGAGCCGGGTGAGCCAGCTCGTCGCCGGGCTCGAACGGCGGGTCGGGGTGCGGCTCGTCGACCGCACCAGCCGGAGCGTGGCGCTGAGCCGCTTCGGCGTCCAGTTCGTGGCGGAGGTCCGGCCCGCGTACCGGGCGTTGGCCTCGGCGCTCGACCGGGCCCGCGACCGGGCCCGCAGCGGCACCCTGGACCGGCTGAGGATCGGCTTCCACGGCGGTCTCTACGGTGAGGTCACGGAGGCGTTCCGCCGGCTGCGCGTCGAGCACGAGGTGGCGCTGGTCCTGGTCGGGATCCCGCTCGGTTCGCCCTTCACGGCGGTACGGGACGATCGGGTCGACGCCGCGGTCGTGGAGCTGCCGGTGAGTGAGCCGGGGCTGACCACCGGCTTCCGGTTCCCGCCGCAGGACCGGCTGCTGGCGGTGGCGGCCCGGCATCCGCTGGCGCGTGCCGGCCGGGTGCACGTGGAGGAGCTGGCGACGCTCGACGTCCTGCGTCCGCTGGGTGACGCGCCCGACTACTGGCGGGCGGCGCGGGTGCCGCCCGCCACGCCGGGCGGCCTGCCGATCCGGTCCGGTACGGGGATCTCCACGGTCGAGGAGGGGCTGACGCTCGTCGCGGCGGGTGACCACGGCATGCTGGTCTGCCGCCCGCTGGCCGAGCGCGCCACCCGCGACGACGTCCGGTATCTGGGGATCGACGGTCTCGACACACCGTCGCAACTGGGGCTGGTACGGCGCGCGGACCGCGCTTCCTGGCAACTGGACGCGCTGGAGCGGCTGTTGGCGGAGGAGTTCGGCCGGGCGTCCGCCACGGAGGTCGCGGAGGTGGCGGAGGTCGTGGAGGCCCCAGAGGTCGTGGAGGCCCCAGAGGTCGTGGAGGCCCCGGAGGTCGCGGCCTGAGCCGCCGGGGGCCGGAAGGAGCGTCCCCCGACGATCGTCGAGACGCGATGGCAGGCGCGCTCGTCACACGGTACGGTCCTGCCGACGCGATGTGCCGAGAACGGGGAGACCGGTCGTGACCGAAGCCGCGAGTGCCCTGCGCAGAACGCTGAGACGGCTCGACGAGCTCGTCGAGGAACACGGACTGGACCCGGGGGACGTCGTCGACGTCGCGGAGATCACGTACCGGACCGGGATATCCGGGCGCCGGATCCGCTTCCTCCTCAAGGGGGGCGCCGCGTCGTGGGACGACGACGTCGACGCGCGGGTACGCGGACGGGTGCTGCACCTCTACCAGACGCGGACGGAGCGCAGGCCCGGCGATGTGGCGGCGGTGGCGGGGAAGCTGGGGGTCGGTACCGTCCGGGCCCAGCAGTTGCTGGAGGGGCGGAAGACGCCGAACATCGTGCACGGCCAGGCGCTGACGGAGCACTTCGGGGTGGACAACGACTTCCTGGTCGCTCCCGCGACCCAGTTGCTGAATCGTTCCCTCCTTCCCGTGGTGGAGCGGCTGTCCCGTCAGGTGCCCGATCCCATGGCCCAGCTCATGGAGCGGCTCGGGGTGACGTCGGTGTCGTTCCGGGGGAACGAGCTGACGATGCCGCAGCGGGCGGCCGTGGCGCAGATGCTGGAGGCGATGCTGAAGTCGAACACGCGGGAGGACGACGCGTAGCACGGCACCGCGGGTGGGTCCGGCGGTCGAGCCCGGCCGAGTGGGGCCGCCCGATTCCCCGGGCGGCCCCGTCCCGCGTCCCCCGTCCCCGTCCCCCGTCCCCCGTCCCCCGTGTCGGCGTGAGCCCTACGCGGGCCGGATGATCTTCCGGCCCGTGGTGCTGCCGCCGTCCACCGCGACCGAGGCTCCCGTCATGTACGGGAAGTCGTCGGACGCGAGCCCCAGGACCGATCGGGCGATCTCCTCGGGCTCCGCCATGCGTTCGAGGCCGGGCACGTTGAGCGGCCCGAACGCCACCTTGAAGCGGGCCCAGTCGGCGTCGGAGAGGCCCGGCGGCCGGACGAGCCGGGTGTCGGCCGTACCCGGCGCCAGCGTATTGATCCGGATGCCGACCGGTCCGTACGAGAGCGCCGCGGCCTTCACGATCCCGTGCACCGCCCGTTTGCTCGCGGCGTAGGCGGCGCCGTCGGGGCGGGTGAGTTCGGAGGTGGAGGACCCGGTGCAGATGATCACCCCGCGGCCCGCCGCGAGCATATGCGGGATCTCGTACTTGAGGGCGAGGAAGACCCCACGGGCGTTGGTGTCCATGATGTCGTCCCACTGTTCGGCGCTCATCTCGTGGGGCACCGCGCCCCCGCCGATCCCGGCGTTGTTGAACGCGATGTCGAGCCCGCCGTAGCGGGCCGCCACCCGGTCCGTGAAATCGCGTACCTGGTCGGCGCTGCGGACATCGGCCCGGATGTAGACCGCCTCGCCCCCGGCGTCGCGGATCTCCCGCTCCACCTGGCGGCCCGCGTCGGTGCGTCGGCCGCAGAAGCCGACCCGGGCCCCGGCCGCGGCGAAGGCGATCGCGGTGGCCCGGCCGATGCCCGAGGTGCCACCGGTGATGAGTACGGACCTGCCCGCGAACCGGCGGTCGGCGCGCCCGGTCCGGCCCGCCGCCCGGGCGGTGCCGGTGCCGGTGGCGGCGGTGGCGGCGCCCAGGGCCCCGAGTCCGGCGGCACCGAGAACGGTACGGCGCCCGGGGGAACGTGATGATGCGTCATTCGGATTCTTCGTCACACGGAGCACTCTCCCGGTCCGGCACCGGCCGTCGCCTCCCCCGGCGGGCCGGACCCGCGGCCTCACGGAGGATCCGGCCTCCTCCCCCGGCAGGAGCCGGAACGCGGTCGCGCCCGCCTATCGTGGCCGGGTGAACCGACCACGGACGGAACTCGTCGTCGACCGGCGCTTCGCCACGGCCCGCGTGCTGGTGTACGCGGCCGTCCTGGTCGGCAACTTCCTGGTGCGGCAACCGCCGTCCGGTGCCCGGGACCGGTGTCTGGCCGCGGTGGCGCTGCTGCTGTGCGCCGTCGTCGTACGGTGGCCCCCGGCCGCCCTGGTCGCGCAGTCGGGCCTGCTGGTGACGGCCCACGCGCTCGGTTCGGGCGTGGTCACCTCGGTGAAGGTACTGGCCGCGGTCACCCTCTTCGAGCTGGCGATACGCCGGCAGGGGCGGGTGCCCGTTGCGGGCGGCGTCCTCCTGGCGCTCGCGGTCGGCGCCAACCGGTTCGGCGATCTGCCGGGACAGCTCCTCCCGGTGCTGTTCAAGGCGGCCGTCGTCGCGGGGCTGCCGCTGCTGCTGGGCTCGTACATCCGGCTGCTCGGCGACGCGGCACGGCACGCCCGCGAGCAGGCGGAGCAGCAGGCGCTCAGGGCCGAGCAGGAGGTGATATCCGCGCGGGCCGCGGAACGTACCGCCGTCGCCCGGGAATTGCACGATCTGGTGGCCCACCATGTGTCGTCGATGGTGCTGCGCGTGGGTGTCGCCCGGCATATCGTCGCAGGCGCGGCGGCCGGTCCCACGCCGTCGCCGGGCCCCGGGGGCACCGACCCGCGGATCGTCGCGGTCCTCGACGATCTGCACGACAGCGGGCGGGCGGCGCTGGCCGATCTGCGGCGGCTGGTCGCCGTGCTGCGCGCGCCCGGTGCCGCGCCGCACCACGACGCGTCGCCGGTCGCCCGGGGGTCGCTGCCCGTCGCGCTGGACGCGGTGGTGGAGCGGGCGGGCGGAACGGGGCTGGTCGTCGCCTCCGCCGTGGACCCGGCCGTCGCGGAGCTGGACGCCGTACGGGCCCTGGCCGTGCTGCGCCTGGCGCAGGAGGGGCTCGCCAACGCCGCGGCGCACGCGGGCCCCGGGGCGCGCGCCGAGCTGACGGTGCGGATGGCGGACGATGTCGTACGGCTGACGATCCATGACGACGGCGGCGACGGCGGCGGCGAAGGCGACGAAGGCGGCGGGCGGGCCGGCCCACCGGCTCCGGGGCCCGGCGGGCACGGTCTGGTGGGGATGCGGGAGCGGGTCGGTCTCCTGGGCGGTCGGCTGACGGCGGGGCCCTCGGGCCGGGGCTGGCGGCTGACGGCCGAACTGCCCGCCGTACGGACCGTGACGGGGGTACGGGGATGATCCGTGTCCTGGTCGTCGACGATCAGCAGCTGGTACGGATGGGGCTGCGCATGCTGTTCGAGCAGGCGCCGGATCTGGAGATCGCGGGCGAGGCGGAGGGCGGGGCCGAGGCGGTACGGCTGGCGGGGCGGCTCGCGCCCGATGTGATCCTGATGGATCTGCGGATGCCGGGTGTGGACGGTGTCACGGCCACCCGCCGGATCGTCGCCGACCGGCCGTCCAGCCGGGTCGTGGCCCTCACCACCTTCGACGACGACGATCATCTGTATCCGGTACTGACCGCCGGGGCCTGCGGTTTCCTCGTCAAGGACACCCCTCCGGCGGAGATCCTCACCGCTGTGCGCCGGGCCGCGAGCGGGGAGAGCCCGTTCAGCCGGGACGCCTTGGCCCGCCTCGTCGCCCGGGCGGTCTCGGCGCCCGCCGGGGGTCCGGATCCCGGTCTGCCGGGTCCGGCGGTCACCCCGCGCGAACGGGAGGTCCTCGGTCTGGTCGGGGCCGGTCTTTCCAACCAGGAGATCGCCGACCGGCTGCATCTGGGCGTCACGACGGTCAAGACCCATGTGGCGAGCCTGATGGCGAAGACGGGCCGGGACAACCGGATCAGGCTCGCCGTCCTCGCGGTGGTCAGCGGCGTCGTGCCGGACTGACGGGCCGTCGGCGGCCCGGGGCCGCCGGTTCCGTCCGTCCCGGGCGTCCCGTCCGTCCCGGGCGGTCACTCCGGGTCGGGCAGACCGTCCAGGAACTCCGCGAGGATCGCGTCGAAGACGTCGGGCCGCTCCATGTTCGGGTAGTGGGCGGTCCCTTCGACGGTGGCCGTGCGGCTGTTCGCGACCTCGGCCGCCAGTCGGCCGGCCATCCGCAGATGGTCCTCCGAGTCGAGGCCGCCGTTGACCGCCAGGACCGGGACGGTGACGCCCGGCAGCCGCTCCCAGGTCCTGGTCACCGGGGTCGCCCGTACCGGCTCGCCCGTCATGTGCGTGGTCAGGGTGTGCCATGCCATCGCGCGCAGCGCGTCGACGACCTCGGGCGCCACATCGGCGAGTACACGGTACGGACCGGCCGCGAAGTCGAGGAACCGTTCGATCCCGGCCGCGGCGTCACCCGCTGCCATCAGCCGCTGGACGTCCGCCAGGACCCCGGTGGTCCACGGGTCGCGGAGATCCAGCTCGCTCGTGCCGACGCCGCTGACCACCACGGCCCGTACGAGCGCCGGATGCTCCAGCGCCGTATCGACGGCGACCCCGCCGCCCAGGGACAGGCCCACCAGGACGGCCGGGCCGCAGTCGAGCCGGCGCAGGAGCGCGGCCACGTCGTCGGTGTGGCGGAAGGGCCGGGTGTGGTGGGCGGAGCCGCCGTGTCCGCGGAGATCCGGTGCGATCACCCGGTGGGAACGGGCGAAGGCCTCGATCTGCGCCTCCCACATCGCGCTGTCGAGGAAGCCGCCGTGCAGCAGCACCAGCGGTTCGCCCGTACCCCGGTCGCGGTGGGCGAGGACGACGCCGTCCCCGGTCGGGAGGTCCTGGGGGCCGGGGCCGGTACGGGAAGGTCCGTCATTCATGACACCCAAGGTGTCATCTTCGATGAAGAATGACAACCAAGGTGTCATCATGGTGGGGTGACGAAGACCGTGCGGCCACTGCCCCCCGATGAACTCGCCGACCGACTCGCCGATGTGCTGGGGCTGTCCGGGGTCCTCTACCGCCGGGTGCTGCGGACCGTGGAACGGACGGCTCCGGCCGGGGGCCCTTCGGCCGGGGTCAGGGCCGTCCTGGACCTGCTGCTGCGACAGGGCCCCCTGAGCGTTCCGCGGATGGCCCGCTCGCAGGCGCTGAGCAGGCAGTTCGTCCAGCGGATGGTGAACGAGGCGATGGCCGAGCGGTGGGTGGAGTCCGTATCCAACCCGGCGCATCGGCGGTCCCCGCTGATCCGGCTGACGGCGGCGGGCCGGACGGCGCTGACCGAAGTCACCGACCGCGAGAAGGAGTTCCTCCGGCGGGCGGGGGGTGAGCTGACCGGGGCGGAGATCGACGCCTGTGCGAAGGTGCTCGGCCGGCTGCTGACGCTCTTCGACCGGGCGGACGGCGGCGAGCGCGAGCACTGAGCCCGGTCCGAACGGCCGTTCGGACCGGGCTCGGCCGGGGGTGTCAGCCCATGGCCTTCTTCAGGGCCGTCGCCGCGTCGCGGTAGACGGTCAGGAGATCGAGGTCGTCGCCCGGGTAGTTGACGATGTCGACCTCCTTCGCGCCCGAGTCGGGCAGGACGGTCCCGGTGGACATATGGGCGTTGTCGAGGACCAGGGCCGGCTTCTTCGCCGTGAGCCCGGAGAGCTGTCCCGGGGTGACCGCCTCGGGTCCGAAGGTTCCGACGGTGGTGACCCCGGCCATGACCGCGGCCCAGCGGCTGAATGCGTGGCTGACGGCGTTCGGGCTCCGGCCGTCGGGCCAGGCGGCCTTCAGACCGTCGCGCAGGGTCGCGTACTCGGTGTCGAAGGTACGGTTCCACGCCGCCGCGCCCTGCTCGGTGCCGAACTTCCCGGCCAGCCGGGCCACCTCGGCCTTCACGTTGGCCGGGTCGTTCTCCAGGGCCACTTCGACGAGTTCGGCCTTCGACCCCGCGGCCTCCTTGATCTTCTCGGCGTACGGCTCGAAGGGCGCGTAGAGCACGAAGTCCGCCTCGGCCACGGCCACGAGGTCGGAGGGCTTGGGATCGTAGTCCGGGGCGTGGTGCACGGACTGCGGGACGATCACCTTGATGTTCTCGGCTCCGGCCGCCTTGGCGAAAGCGCCCTCCCAGGTCGTGGTCACCACCACCCGTGGCCCGCCCTTCCGCTTGCCCTCCCCGGCGTCGGAGGTGTCGTCGGAGCCGCAGCCGGCGACCGCGGTGAGCGCGGCGCTCAGTGCGAAGACTGAGACGACACGGCCGACGCGGCCGACGCGGCCGGCGGGGCGGACGCGGTGGAGGGGGAAACGGACGCGGGTGCGCGCCATGAGCGGATTCTCCGTTCGGGTACGAGGTGGACCGCGAGGACGACGACGCCCGCGGTCAGGACGAGGACCGGGCCCGGCGGCCAGTCCAGCCAGAGGGCCAGCAGGAACCCCGTCAGATTGACGGTGACCCCGATGGTCACCGCCCATACGGTGATGGAGGTGAGCGATGTCCCGAGCCGCCGGGCCGCGAGGGCGGGCAGCAGGGTGAGCGCGTCGACCAGCAGGGCGCCGGTGAGTTTGATCGCCCCGGCGACGGAGATCGCCACCAGGACCAGCAGGACCAGGGTCAGGGTCCGTACCGGCACTCCCGAGCACTGGGCCAGTTCCCGGTCGTGCAGCAGCAGCGCGAGGTCGCGGCGGCGCCAGACGAAGAGGGCGGGCACGACGACCGCGAGCACCCCGAGGAGGACCAGATCGGCGGTGCCGACGGAGAGGATGGAGCCCCAGAGGAGGGCGAACGCACCGGAGGCGTTGACCCCGGAGACCGCGAGCAGGAGCAGGGCGGCCGCGATCGCGAGACTCATCAGCAGCCCCATCGCGCCCGAGAGGCCGCTGGGGCTGGAGGCCAGCGGCGCGACCCCGGCACCCGCCAAAGCGCAGGCGACCAGCGCGCACACCATGGGATCCAGGCCCGTCAGCAGGCCGATGGCGACGCCGAGCAGGGCGACGTGCATCATCGCGAACCGTACCGGCATGATGTCGAGGCCGACGATCACCACTCCGATGATCGGCAGGCCGACGGCGGCCAGCAGCAGGCCCGCGCCCGCCCGCTGGACGGGCAGCAGTTGGAGGAGGGCCCCCACGTCGGCGGTGGCGAGAACGGTCACCGGACCTCCCGCAGCTGCCCGGCGGCCATCTCCAGGACGCGATCGCACCGTTCGGCGAGGGCCCGGTCGTGGGTGACGACGACCAGCGTCACGGGTAATCCGGTGAGAACGTCCGCCGCCTCGTCCTGGCCCGCGAAGTCGAGGGCCGCGGTGGGCTCGTCGGCGAGCAGTACCTGAGCCCCCGCCGCCGCGCAGCCGATGGCCCTGGCGAGGTACATCCGCTGCAACTGTCCGCCGGAGAAGGTGTGCAAAGGCCGGTCCAGCAGCTCCCCCACCCCCAGGCGCCCGGCCGCCTCCTCGGCGTCACGCGTCCCGCCGCCGCTGGCCAGCAACTCCTTCCCCAGGAGGGGGAACCGGCCGGCCGCCGGTTTCTGCGGGATCCAGGCACAGGCGCGCCGCCGCCAGGCCCACTCCGCCGGGGACACCGTTCCGCGTCCCCCCACGAGGACCGTGCCACTCGTCCGGCGGTGCAGTCCGAGCACGGCTCGCAGCAGGGTCGTCTTGCCCGATCCATTGGTCCCGGTCAGTGCCACGCGCTCGCCCGCGGCGATTTCCAGGTCGACCTCGTCCACCGCCGTCGTCCGGCCGTGCCGACAGGTCACCCCCCGCATATGTACGTCAAGCCCGCCCATCTCACACCTCTCCGCGACCCGTGGTTCCGCCCCGGTGGCGGGACCACGGCTGCCTCTTCACCGGGCAGTAGTCGGAGGGGGTGGCCGGGAAGTTCCCGCACGTCGGCGGAGAACTCCCGAAGCGGACGCGGTACGGGCGGCGGGCGTCGGGGTTCTTTCGTCGCCGCGGCCGGGCGGCGGGCGGACGAGGCGCGGGGGCCGGGGGGCGGGCAAGGCGCGGGAGCGGTCGGGGGCGGGGGCCGTCGCGGGACGGGTCAGCCGGCCGGGTCGCCGCCGTCCCGGGGCGCGCCCTCCGTCGCGGCGATCAGCCGGGCGGGCCGCATATCCGTCCACACCGCCTCGACGTACTCCAGGCATTCCTGTCGCGGACCCGGCGTCCTCGCCACGGCCCAGCCTTCCGGTACGTCCACACCTGCGGGCCACAGGGAGTACTGGCCCTCGTCGTTGCGCAGGACCGCGTAGTCGGTGTCCTCGGACTCGAATGGGTTGGTCACATCTACTCCTTCGCCTCGGCCGCGTGCCGCCGGATCGACGCCGAGACTAAGGGTCCATACCTCTGCCGGTGAACCTCCTCCCGGCGTACTTCCGGACAGTACGGGCCGATCGGAGGAGAGGGGGCGGCTCCCGGCTCTCCTCCGATCGGAGTAGTTACAGGGCGACCGGAGCGGGATATCCCCGGCGTGGCGGTCCCCTCCCATCGACGGAGAACGGTCGAAGTCTCACCAGTGGGATGATTTACAGTTTTCAGGTCTCCCGTTTACCGTTCCTTTGAACATGGATCTTGGCCCGACAACGCCGACGCCGGGCCGGAACGAGGCGGGACACATCCCCGAGGAGTGTCGTTCCCCCCGCTTCGCCATGCTCCGGTGACAGCCCAGAAGTTCCTGCACGCCCCGCTCCGGGTGGCCTCGGCCGAGACGGAACGCTTCATACGGGAGAGCTGTACATCATGACGAGCCAACAGGAATCCCCGACTTACCGCGAGAAGCTTCTGTGCGACCTCTTCGCCGAAGTGCTCGATGTTCCGGAGGTCGGTGTCCACGACCGCTTCTTCGACCTCGGCGGCGACAGCATCAGTGCCGCGGAGCTCGTCGCCGCCGCCCGGAACGCGGGGCTCGCCTTCACCCGCCGCGAGTTGTTCCTCGACCCGTCGCCCGCCCGGCTCGCCGGCGTCGTACGCGAGGTGACGCCCGCGCCGGCCGGCGCCGACGGCATACCCGCCGGGAATCCCGCCGATCCGCGTCCGGGTCGGCCCGCCGACCCCGCACCCGCGGAGACTCCGCTCGTCTCCCTCTCCGAGACGGACCTCGACGAGATCGAGCGCCGCCTCCGCTGACCTTCAGGCGCCCTCCGGATCGTGACCACAGGTCCCCGGGGCGTATCGAGCTGCTCGCTCCCGATACCCGCCGACGGCACCGGTACGGGATCGAGTCCTTTTCCGTGCATATTGCAACCGTCTTGGGCGGAGCCTGCCCTTTTCACGGGGCGGCGCCGGGCCCGCCGCCGCCCCGGATACCGACACCGACACCGGACCGACACCGGCATCGGGACCTACAGGGAGTCATTTTCATGGAGCGCTCGTTCAAGGATGTCCTGCCGTTGGCGCCGTTGCAGGAAGGCCTGCTCTTCCACGCCCTCTACGACGAAGAATCCCCCGACATCTACATCGTCCAGATCACCCTCGAA